>CAYGPY010000448.1:0-1506 GCA_964351765.1 uncultured Vampirovibrionales bacterium | reverse complement strand
GTAATGATGTTTATACATGTTCGGTTCAGCTATTCCCAGTGACGAATTGGAAAAGTAAGGAGGTGGAAATTGAAGGTCTATAGTTTGTATATATTGTTAATGGTTTTAACTACGGGATGTGCCTCGATTCATCCAGGGGAAAGGGCAAAAAACATTGCCGGGGACCAAATAGGTGAAATGATTGTGAGCGCTGAGGAGGTGACGAATCCAATGGAAGAAGCCTTCAGCATGATATCAATCACATTTGAAAACAAAAGTGGGTCTTGGCTGAGGATTGACGAGGCTGAAGTGGTTATTGACCCTGCATTGGCAGATAAGGTGAGCTTGATTAAAGGCAACGATTTGAGGGACTGGGCCATAGCTATGGAAGAAAGAGCTCGGGTGGAGAACCACAATCGACAAATGTCACAGTTGGGACTGGCCTTTGTTGGAGCAGCTGCAGCTGTTGCTGGAAGTAGAAGTTCCAACGCCAGCGCCTATCAGGCTGGGGCGGGAACAGTTGCGGCTTCACAGATCTGGATGGCCTCAGACTTAATCTCATATTCAAAGAGTTCAGCGAACAGGCCTGAGGCCACTCCAGCCAAACATTTAGAAAATCCTTTCTCCGTTCCTGCTAAAATGTTTATGAGAAGATGGGTTTTATTGAATAAACCAATTGGTCAAAGAATTACAGATTTACCAATAAGAATTAAAACTGTCGATGGGCGGGAAACCAAATTAATGGTCAAGCTGGATGAGACTATTAAGTAAGGATTTTTATGAAATACATCGTGATATTTTTTGCATTATTTAGTGAGTTTTCATTTGCCGGAAATCGGGTTGGAAACGGTGGCGATATCGTTTTTTGCGAAAAGCAAAGGAGCTATGAAATTTTAGATTTTCATGAGGCAAGACTGAATTCTGTTGTCGTATCGAAGTCGAAAAAAAGTGACCCTTATAAAATAGTAAAAGAACGCCTAGAGCTATTGAAGCCCTTGGCTCCAGCTCTACATAAGCAATACACAAGGAGACTGAAGTCACTACGGTCAGATATTGAATTTAGGGAAAGTATTGATTTAACGGATGTAAAAGACTCCTTGCATGCTTTCCTAGGAAAAGGTTGTAAGGTCAAACAGGCAGCGTTGAGGTTAGGATACCCAAAATACAATAAGGGGAAAAGATTTGTTTTTGACAAAGGTCTTTGGGGAAAGCTGAAAGCCAATGAGCAGGCGGGCTTATTGATGCATGAAATTTTTTATGAACATGTTTTTAAATTGGGGTTAAAAGATTCTCGGCCCGTGCGTCAGTTTGTGGCATTTTTGTTCTCTGAAAAAATCAATAGCATTTCAAAGCCTAAGTTTTGGGCCAATATCAATGAATGGGGAGTGCCCATTTACCCCCAATGAATTTAGATAAAAATATTCAAAAAATTCTCACCATAAAATTCTTCAATGGTTTTATGATTTTAATGCCAGTGATGGTTCCTTTTTTTCAGTCTGCTGGAATTGGAATGAAGGGCGTCTATTT
>CAYGPY010000447.1:879-1521 GCA_964351765.1 uncultured Vampirovibrionales bacterium | reverse complement strand
GTATGACCGAGATGCAAATCCGGCGCCGTTGGATCAAATCCTGTCTTTACGCGCAAAGGTTTACCCTTTTCCAGCTTTTTAAGCAGCTCTTTTTCCTGAATAATCTCCTCCGCACCGCGGGAGATATAGGCAATGGATTCTTTGTGATCGGTCATATAAAACTCAGTGCTAATAGGAAATCGCGTAGCTTAACATAGTCGTCTAGAAGGCAGCAGCAGTGAAAGCTGATTGACTCTCGTCTCAAGTGCGGCTATTTTCTACATAAATTTATTTAAGAATCACCGTGACTTACAGGGCCTATATAAAGAAAGACTATAAACCCGAAATTCGCTGGGTGGCCGATCGGCCCCGGTTTCGGCGGGTTTTCCCTTTGATCACTGTTGCGCTTGGCATCACACTCGCGCTCACTGGTTTCGTGCTCTATGACGGCGACAAAGCAACCGGCAGAACCAGCGTGCAGATAGTGCCAGCTAAAACAGGCTTATCACTCGCTACCCCATCATTACCCTTAGCTACCATAAAAGAAACTCAACTTGCCCCCCAAATAATCGTTCCTCTGGCGCACAACCCGGAGCCTCTGCAAAGTCGGCCCGAAGTTAAAGTCGACACTCCAGACTGGCAAACGGTCGTGGTTAAAAAAGG
>CAYGPY010000447.1:0-869 GCA_964351765.1 uncultured Vampirovibrionales bacterium | reverse complement strand
CCCTCAGCCCGCGTCTGCTCTATCGGGTTATGCATTCAAGTGATGATGCCAACATCCTGAAGGAGCTTCTGCCTGGTCAAAAACTGGAATTTTTAATTGAACAAGGTGAATTTCGCTCTCTGCGCTTTGAACCTGAGCTCACTCGCATGCTCGAGGTGTCTAAGTCAGGTGATAAAATATCCAGCTCTGTCATCCTCACTGAGCTGGAATATCGCAGCAAGCAAGCCAGCGGCAATATTGACAGCTCGCTTTTTCTCGCCGGACAGCGTGCCGGCTTATCTGACAAGCTGATTATGCAGATGGTCTCTATTTTCGGCTGGGATATTGATTTCGCTCTGGATATTCGCGCGGGCGATGAATTCAAAGTGATCTATCAGGAACAGTTTAAAGATAATGTGAAGGTTGGAGATGGTCCGATTCTCGCTGCCGTGTTTACCAATAGGAAAGAGTCTTACCAGGCCCTGCGCTACACATCGCCTGAGGGTGAAACCAACTATTATAATGAAGACGGTATCAGTATGCGTAAAGCATTTTTGCGTACCCCGCTGAAGTTCAATCGCATTAGTTCAGGTTTCAACCTGCGCAGAAAGCACCCGGTACTAAACAGAATTCGTACTCATAAGGGCGTAGATTATGCGGCGCCAACAGGCACACCAATAAAGGCCACGGGCGATGGTACTGTGACACTTGCGGGGCGCAAAGGAGGCTACGGCCGCACAGTCATCCTGAAACATGGTGGCACGCGCAGCACGCTTTATGCGCATATGTCGAGCATCTCGAAAAATACTCGTAAAGGAAAACGCGTTAAACAGGGGCAGATTATTGGCTACGTAGGCAAGTCAGGCCTGGCAACAGGGCCTCACTTACAC
>CAYGPY010000446.1:0-1522 GCA_964351765.1 uncultured Vampirovibrionales bacterium | reverse complement strand
TTTTAAACTCGGGTACTCAATCCCTTTTGAGCAGTTCACCAAAATGGTGTTTTCTTGCAAGCAACCTGATTCAACCATCTGCTTGGCCACATCACGCGTTCCCGCACTGGTTACAACCAACAGCACCGCATCAGCACCTTTAATGGCTTCTGATAAATCACTGGTTAATTTTACCGGTTCTGGCACCGTCATTGTTAACGGAAAGGTGAGATCACGATTTTCAGAGATAGCCGCAATTTTTTCAGGCTTACGATCCCAAACAATAACGTCTTTATTAACAGACGCATTCAAACTGGCTAGGGTTAGTCCCCAGCTGCCTGCTCCTAAAATAGCCAGTTTTTTCATATCTAGATCTTGTTCTCCCGACCTTCCAACAATCTGCTAATATTACTTCGGTGCAGATACACAATATAGTACCCCGTAAGGAATCCATACACAATATACGGAAGGGGACAATGAAACAAATACATCGAAACCGGAGCAAGTGACCCCGCAATAATCGACCCCAGGGACACAGTACGAGTGAGTTTAATAATGGTAAAGGCAAGCACCCCCAATGCTAATGAAGGCAGAAAGGCTAGCCCCATCAGGCCACCCAAGCCACTAATGGCCGACTTGCCCCCTTTAAAGCCCAGAAAAATGGACCGACTATGTCCTATAACAGGGGCAAAGCCCACTACAACGTGCAAAATATAGGCTGTCGGAAAAAGCGTTTTTGCAATAACCACGGGTAAAAACGCCTTTAAGAAATCGAAAATCAAGACAAACAAAGCCACCTTATTACCAGCAACCCGCTTGACGTTGGTGGCACCAGTGTTACCACTGCCATAGTCGCGTAAATCCACGTCCATTGTTTTTTTAACCGCCAAGTACCCTGTAGGAACAGCACCCCATAGATACGCAATGACAATAGACACAGCCCAAGCCAATAGTGTGGGTTCATGCTCTGGGGTATAAAATAATGCGGTTACACTGTCAGACATAATCGAAGACCTAAATCACTGAAATTAACTCACTCTCGGATACGATCGCTTTAATACTATCGATATAACCTGGTCGATTCAAATCAAACGCGCTGCTTATGCTACTCGCCTCGGCTTCTCGCAATAACGTGAAGCGGAGAGCCTTCAAGCATAAAGTTTTCACGAAGCTTCTTTTCCAAGTAACGTCGATAGTTATCAGTCAGTAGTTTAGCATCATTAACAAAGAGAATAAATGTAGGAGGCGCACTTGAGGGTTGCGTACCGTAATATATCTTAAGAAGTTTGTTTTTCACCCGCGGTGGATCGTGCAACGACACGGCTTCATTGATTACTTGATTCAGCACGCTGGTTTTAATACGACGCTTCCAGTTTTGGTGCGCTGCCATCGCGCGTTTCAAAATTTCTTTAACACGCTTACCGGTCATCGCACTGGTAAAGATGATTTCAGCAAAACGAGCATGAGGGACTTCAAGGAAAATTGAATTTTTATATTCTTCAATGGTTTGGGTGGTCTTGTTTTCAATCAAATCCCACTTATT
>CAYGPY010000445.1:0-1524 GCA_964351765.1 uncultured Vampirovibrionales bacterium | reverse complement strand
TTCTAAGACTGATCGAAATGGGCATCTACCAAGTACCACTTTTGGATATTGTTAAAAAACCCTTCCGAAAATTTATTCATTCATTTTATGGGCCTCAAACTACACAAGAGGGTTTTTTGACAGGCTATATGATGTCTAATCAAATGCCTGAAGTGAAGTACATACTCTTACAGGGGTTGAACCCTTTGGTGATTTTCGATCACAAATGGGATGAAGAAGGCAACAACCGCTATGAGGACCTGTCTTGTAATATATAGCAGGACGACTCTTAGCAGGGTAAAGGTCCGTAGGAAAAGTTATTTTATTATTTCGATTTCAAGAGTCAAACATATGGTTTTGGCTCAAAAGGCCTTTTGACAATAAATAGTTCTGGTCTTTGTCAGGGGGCTGTAGACTAGAACACCAACACTCTTTTTATTTCTAGAAATCCCTAAAAATTTGTTTTTATTAACGTATATCTTGGAAAAGCCCTGAATTTAGTGCTAAATGCGTTTATTCCACAATTTAAGATTTGAAGTAGCAAAAGTTAAGAGGCATATTGTGGATTCAATGGAGAAGTATAATGAACTTCAAACAAGATCCTGAAGATCTTTTTAAACTTGTAAATACCAAAATGCCTTTTGGTAAATATTCCGGTCTAGCTCTGATCGATCTCCCTGAGCCTTATGTTGTTTGGTATTATGGTAAAGGCTTGCCTAAGGGTGAGTTGGGACGCTTGCTGGGACTTCTCTATGAAATAAAGGCCAACGGACTAGAGTATCTTTTTAAGCCGTTGAGGAGCCCAGGCAATAGGTTTTTATAAAATAATAAACTACGGAACTATTTTTTCTAAATTGGAATGTTTCGAATGAAAGCCTTTGAAGGCACAATATGAAGATGGATGTAGAAAGCTACTTACAAAAAAAACGTTCTGAAGTGCCTCAATTTCGTAGGGATCGAAAGCTTTGTACCTGTTGTTGGCAACCTCAGTTTAACTGTTATTGCCATGTCATTGAAAAATTCGATCCAAAAATGGAATTCGTGATATTAATTCACCCAATAGAATCTAAGCGAAGGATTGCTACAGGCCGAATGTCGCATTTAAGTTTAGAAAATTCCCATCTTCTAAGGGGCAGTCATTTTCCAGGGCACCCCCAATTATTGGCCCTATTATCAGATCCGAGCTATCGAAATATTATTTTGTCGCCGGGTGTGGAGGCTACAAATCTCTCGGATTTACCTAGAAGGGAATTTCAAGAACACTTTCCACAGGAAAAAAAATTAAGAATTTTTGTGCTAGATGGGACTTGGACCAATGCAGGAAAAATGTTTCATCGCACGCCAGAGCTTCAGAGCTTAAGAAGGTACTTTTTCGTTCCAGAGAAACCATCGAATATTCGCGTGAGAAAACAACCCAATGAAAAGTGCTATTGCACACTCGAGGCCATTCACCATACCATTCAACTTTTAGGACCGAGCCAAGGGTTCGATATTTCCTCTCGTTTACATGATAATTTATTAAAACCATTTGAGTGGATGGTTGAG
>CAYGPY010000444.1:0-1526 GCA_964351765.1 uncultured Vampirovibrionales bacterium | reverse complement strand
TGTGGAAATGATTCTGACCTTCTTAGCGGACTCCGCCGTGAGTATTGGTCAAAATCCGCTACTACTGATGATTCCGGTGACCATTTCGGCCAGTTATGCCTTTATGATGCCTGTGGCCACAGCCCCCAACGCCATTGCCTTTGGTACGGATAGATTAACCATCAAGCAAATGGCAACAACAGGCGTGTGGCTTAATCTGATGGGTGTGGCCATCACCACCATATTTATGTTTGTTGTGGGGCTCACGGTATTTAGCATTGAATTAAACAAGCTACCGTCTTGGGTGAATTGAGTTCACTTAGACGGTAGCTTGTTTTAGTTTGATTTCTTAAAAGTGTTATTCTTAAACAATACCTGGTGGTGGAGCAATTACAATGTGATCAACCACTTGATCTTTTCTTGAGACACTGCCAGCAAGTGATTTTACAGAAGAGATGTTCTTCTTGTATCTTGCAGCCACTTTCTCAATGGTTTTTAGTGGGTTTTCAAACGGATCATTTTCATCATGGTCTTCAGGCGTCCATTCCATACGACCTTCACGTAGGCTTTCAATACGCTCTTTTACCGCTTCTTCAAGCTTAGCTTTAGAACCGTAATGCTTTACCAGATACTTGGTCACGTCGGCCTTGGTAATTACTTTATCTTCACCCACTAAAATGGCATCAAGTAGACCTTTGTCACCATAGAACATCGCTTCTAGCGGGCTAAGCCATACGTCTTTGTCCATATCAATAAGAACGTCTTTGTAATCGCGACCGGACACACTCTCGATCATCTTACTAAATTCAACGTCCATCGCGTGAAGGCTATCAGCACCTTGATTGGTTTTAACCATATCGTGACCGTATGTTCCACCCGATGGCTCGTGAATCATAACTTGGGACATCGGTGTGGCAAGCTTGTTGCCCGTGGCACTGGCCAAAAGCAATGCTCCACAACTGGCTGCGTAGCCGGTTACAATCACATCTACATCGGTTTTTAATCCTTTAATGGTATTGCGAATGTCGTAGGCAGCTGTAACATATCCACCGGGGCTGTATTCAATGAGCTTGATGTTGGATGGGTTGTCTTGCGTGCGTTTTTTACGATCAAGATCGCGAAGTCCTTTAGTGATTTGACCAGCACTCCAGTATTCAAAGCCATCATTAAAGAAGATGGTGTCATCTTGTAGGTAAGACGGTTTCCCTTTAATGTTTTGATAGATACGATGATCCGCTTTCACATCGGAGTTTTCAACGTTGCCTAATGTTGCTATCGCATCTGCTTTTACAGAACTTGATGGACTATTTTTGTCTGTATAGATAGTGAGTTTAGATGCTTCAGCCTCTTTTTTAGTCTTTTCGAAAGCTTCGGTACGTTCTTTTTTAATGGTGGCTAGTTCAGGTTCTAACGTTCCAGACTCTTTGAGTTCGGCCAGTTCCTTTTCAAGATTAGCAGCAAAGTCAGTCGCTTCTTTTTCTTTGGCTTCTTTTAGCTCAATGTGCTCTTGAGGGGTTCTGTAAATGAATTTTTCATCAAGATAGTTA
>CAYGPY010000443.1:914-1552 GCA_964351765.1 uncultured Vampirovibrionales bacterium | reverse complement strand
CCTGTTACCTATGTGGGGCATCCGTTAATCGGAAGTTTGCCACCCAAAGTAGACAAGTTGTTTTTTGCTGAGCAACATACCATCGATCCATTAAAGCCCGTGATTGGTGTCTTTCCGGGCTCACGTAAAATGGAGATTAATCACCTGCTCGAACCCATGTTGGCATCGGTAAAACGTCTTAAGAAAGAACACCCTGACTGGCAATTTGTTTTAGCCAAAGCCAATGCGCTTGATTCTACGTGGTTTGATAATCGCCTTCAGTCGCTGTCGAAAAAGTTAGGGCTTTCTTCACTTGATGTGCGAGTACTTGAAGGTGTGCATCATGAGTTATTGAGTATTTCGGATGCGGCCATGCTGGCTTCGGGCACCGTGACGCTCGAAGCTGCGTTGTACGATACGCCGCATGTGCTGATGTATCGCGGAAATCCCATTGTGCATCAAATTGCATTGCGCATGGTTTACTTGCCTTGCATTGGCTTACCGAACATTTTAACGGATATGGATAATCCTATTTGCAAAGAGTTATGGCAGTACGACGTGACGGTGGATAAGATTGTGCCCGAAATAGAAAAGCTTGTGCCTTCGGATTCGTCAGAACGCAAACGTGCTTTAGAGGGCTTTAAGGATATCCGTAAAAA
>CAYGPY010000443.1:0-904 GCA_964351765.1 uncultured Vampirovibrionales bacterium | reverse complement strand
ACGCCACCACTAAAGTGGCCGAAGTGATCTTTAAGAATGCAGCGTTAGCCAAGCTTTCCAGCTGAAAAAACGACGAATTAGCCGCCTCAACATGATCTTGTGTTGGTTTTATGACTGACCAGCAACGACTGTTTTGTCGGTGAAGTAGAGCAGTAACTGATCTAGACGGGTCATCAGTTCGCCAAAATATTGCACTCGGAATGGGTGTTCAACTTTTTCTTTGGTCAACCAATTGACGGTTTGCGCGCGAAGAGTATTGAGGGTTGGCCGAGCGTTGCGAATAACGGTAAGCTTGCTTTGTGGGCTGCTGCTCTTTACTTGCAGAGGGGTGTAATACTGTTTTAGTTTGGCAACGGTGTTTTCCAAGGTGCTTATTTCGGATGCGTTTAATACTTCAAGCTCTTGGTTCTTCATCAAAATACTAAATTTTTCGTGGTAATCATGCAACACATACACAATGGATTCAGCGGGGTTCTGATGTGGTGAGATAACCCGCTTTTCTTTATAGGGACCCGTTTCTAAAGCAAGAACTTTACTATCATCCAAGTGGGCCATCGCAAATAACGTGCTTCCCATAGCACCCGCTGCACGCGCTGTGTCTAGTTGTTCCACCAGTTCGGCGGCATCCAAACGATGAATGGCAATGCCTGGGTAAACAATGCCACGTTTTTTGGTGGCGTTTACCACATAGTTTAGTGTCCGGCGTAATTTGGCTGGGGAGGTGGTGTAGGACATGGGGCTTAATGTATCAATCCAGCCTTTATCAATCCACGTTTCCCAATCCTGCTGAATAGCCACAATACGACTGGCTCGTGGCATTGGAAATACGGCGGCCGAGAGCTTAAGCTCAGGTTTGATGGCTTTGAGTGTTTCAGACACCTCTTTAACAAACGAGTTCACCTGA
>CAYGPY010000442.1:0-1576 GCA_964351765.1 uncultured Vampirovibrionales bacterium | reverse complement strand
GCGTTCTCTTCCTCGATTTTCACGCTGAAGCAACGGCCGAAAAAATCTGTATGGCGCGTCACTCCTCCACGCTCGGCTTTAGTGCCATGGTGGGTACACACACCCATGTGCAAACCTCGGATAATAAAATTTTAAATGAACAGATGGGCTACGTAACTGACGCTGGTTTTAATGGCGCCTATGACAGTGTGATTGGGATGGACCCTGAAGGCTCCATCAAGCGTCTCAAAGACCAACTTCCAGCTCGACTTGACGTGGCTGATGGTAAAATTCTGCAACTCAACGGTATCCGCTTTTGGATCAACCCTGAAACAGGTCGTTGTCTTCACACCGAACGTCTTAACGAAACCTTCTCACTCGCCAAACAAGTCCCCGTACAGGTTTAGCCTTCTATCAAGATGTGCTATCACGCCCATAACACCACAAAGAGCAGCACTGGAAAACATTGCAATTATAGGCTATAATACAGATATCTAGGCAATGGTATTCAATGAATAGTAATGCCGATTCACCCATCACACTGACCTAGACATCATAAAACCTATTTGTTTGTTTCTCTTACAACACACCGTATCACCACGGTGAAAAGGAACGCCATCATTAGCACCACAGAACTAACCACCACCTTTAATTTTGACGAAGCCAAACAATGGCTTCAAGGTCGCTTGTCGCCAGAACGTTTCGAGCACTCCTTAGGGGCTTATCAAAAAGCCAAAGAGCTTGCTGAACGATTTCATTTGTCTGAAGAAGAACAGGCTCAAGCCGGTATTGCGGGCCTGTTGCACGATGCCGCTAAATTGATGAGCCCAACCGATCTCATTGGTTTCTGTGATTATCACAACATCCCTATCGACAACATCGATCGTGCCACACCACAGACGCTGCACCCTTTTGTGGGTGCCGAACTGGTGCAGGATGAGTTTAATATCACCGACGCCGGAACGCTCGATGCGATTCGCTATCACACCACAGGACGTAAGGGTATGAGCCCTGTTGAAAAAGTGGTTTATGTTGCTGATAAAATCGAGGATAACACCCGAAACCCGCTTTATATCAAGAAAGTAACCAGTCGTCTGACGGGCGATGATCCGGTGAGCTTGGACATTACGATGCTGTATATTTTAGACAGCACGATTCAATTTTTGCTCGAAAAAACGCAGCTCATCCACCCAAGAACCCTCGATGCGCGCAACGAATTACTGGAAAGCTTAAAAGCAAAAAACGCCTTATAACCTAGACTACAACCTGTTAGCAACAATGGAGACCGCCTCTTGACTGTATCTCAAACGCAAACCAACCACGATATTCTGGACATGGCACGACTGGCTGCAAACATCGCAGACGGTAAAAAAGCAGAGAACCTAAAAATACTTGAAACCGGCTCAGTATCTCACTTAGCCGACTATTTTGTCATCTGCTCTGGTGAAAGCCGAACCCAAGTCGGTACCATCGTCGATGAGATTGAACACACCTTTCGAGCTCGAGGTCTTGAGCCCATTGGTCAAGAACGAGATAAGTCAAACACCTGGTGTTTACTGGACTACGGCGATATTGTCATCCACGTGATGAACAGTAC
>CAYGPY010000441.1:0-1583 GCA_964351765.1 uncultured Vampirovibrionales bacterium | reverse complement strand
ACCTTCTACGGTGTTGGTTTTTACCAACTCATCCAAACCGGTTTCATAAATCGGAATCACGCCCTCACGCAGGGCTTGAATTTTTTTCTCGTCAATATCAACGCAAACAACATCGTTACCCATCTCGGCCAGACATGTGCCTGTGACCAAACCAACGTAACCTGTTCCGACAACACAAACTTTCATGCGTCACTCTCTCCGTATCAATCAACATAGAACTAATTTAAGACCTTTTAATCCTACCATAAACCCGTCGTCAAATGCATTGAGCGATGATGTTTAGGGCACTTCAACCCTAAAAGCTCCTCCAAACAAAGGAGAGGTAGCGATAAATAAGAGATTATCTTGAAACTGTACTTTAAGACGCTGTCACCGCTTGTTCGGCACGATATTTGCGGTACCACGCCACAAACTGAGGAATGCCTTCCTCTACCTTGGTGGTGGGTTGGTACCCAAGCAGTTTTTTGGCTTTATCAATACTGGCGTAGGTCACACTCACATCACCGGGTTGCATGGGTTGACGATCAATCTCGGCCTTTTTGCCCACCGCATCCTCAATCAACTCAATGAGGCGAGACAGTTGTGTGGTTTCTGATTCACCTAAGTTAAAGATCTCGTACGGCGTTTTATCGTAGGCAATTGACGCCAAGACACCTTGGATAATATCGTCAATATACGTATAATCTCGACGCGTGGACCCATCACCAAAAACAGGAATGGTCTTTCCTTCGTCGATCAATTTTGTAAATTTATGAATCGCTAAATCAGGACGCTGCCCAGCACCATAAACAGTGAAAAAGCGAAGCGCCACCACTTGCAAATCAAACAAATGACTATACGTATGGAGCAAGCTCTCACCCATCGCTTTGGTAGACGCATATGGTGAAATCGGCTTAGAGATATCTTGCGTCTCATTAAAGGGAACCGTCTCAGGGCTATCACCATAGACTGAGCTTGATGAGGCAAAGACGAATTTTTTAATCCCGTGATGGCGAGCCTGTTCAGCCAGATTAAGGGTGCCGGTCACATTTGTTTCTAGATATAGACGAGGCTCACTCAATGAAGGACGCACCCCAGCACGCGCGGCCAAGTGCACAATACCACCAGAACGCAATTCACTTCCATGACGTGAAAACACCTCAGTAAGCGCAACATCGTCTCTAATATCAACACGATAAAGTTCGCAATTTTCGTGTGCTTCTAAAGGAGCAATGTTGGCTTCTTTAATGGCAGGATCGTAAAAATCATTAAACTCATCCACCACAATCACCTTGGCGCCAAAATCTAATAAATGGCGCACCAAGTGTGAGCCGATAAACCCAGCACCACCGGTAACAAGGTACGTGTTGCCTTTAAAATTATCCACTGAATAATTAGCCATCGAAGCGAATCCCTTTATCTTCTAAGCGTTTTATTGCTTTTTTAAGCGTGTCGCAAGGCGATACCAATGAAACACGGAAATACTGGTCACCCGCATCGCCAAAAGCAATACCTGGGGTGACAACCACATCAGCCGTGTCCATCAAATGCACACACCAGCTTTTGGAATCATAGCCTTTTGGCACTGGCATCCACACATACAA
>CAYGPY010000440.1:0-1590 GCA_964351765.1 uncultured Vampirovibrionales bacterium | reverse complement strand
TCAACCTCTTCCATCACAAAATACTGACGAATCCAGTCGGCATTAATATCATAGAATACCTGTCTGTATTGAGGTTGATAGCTTTCAATACGAACAGACTTAAAAAACGGTTTTGTATTGTTTGAAGCATTCACAGGCACGCATGGTGTTTGTGAACATGGCTGAGCAGCAGTCATAGTCGAAATCCTAATATTGTAAAGAATGAGTAAAAGCTGATAAAATAAATGAGATAGTGAGGAGTAGAAAATATACGATCTGTTATAACTAAACCAGCTGATAAAAGCAAATTGCTAAGATTTAAGCCCCTGTAACGGTATACACCATTTTCATATCGACACTCTCATAATCCGTGGGCTGGGTAATGGGCACTTCTGTAAACCCCAGTTTTTTATAGACGTGAATAGCAACCTCTAAAGCAGTATTGGTAAACAGAACAACCTCTGGCACCCCTATCTCACGCGCTTTATCAATAATAGCTTGCCCCAAACGTGTACCAATGTGATGCCCTTGAGCCTGAGGAACCACCGCCATTTTCATCAGCTCATAAATGGTTTGACCCGTACTATCTTGATGGGGCATCAACGCGCAACATCCCAGTACGGTTTCATACCCATCTTCCGCTATACCCACGGCAAAAAAGATCTCACCACCCGTTTCAAGAATCAAGGATTCAGGGTTGAGCATCACTTTCTTATCAAACGCTTCAAGCTTCACATATTTAATCAACCACGCCGCATTGATGTCATAAAAAGCCTGTTTGTATTCAGGCTTAAAGGTATCAATGCGAACCGATTGAAACGCAAGTTGTGTGGCGGACATAAACCATGTTCCTATTCAAAGTGACCTATCAAAAAGTAGACTGAGTGCTTGTTATAACCAAAGCTCTATCTAAATGCAAATCAAGAGGGGAGTACAAACTAAATTCAATATAAATCAGTAAAACACACGCGAAACCCTCACAATGAGATAAAATAGAAGAGTAGCTTTATTAAATGAGCAAGTATGCATGGCACCCAGACGTCCTAAAAAAGAAAAAGAACCGGCCACGCCTGATGTCCCCAGTGATATCACGTATCTGGAGTCGTGCCTAAAAGAGGGCCGAACGGTGCGCTGGCCTGACGGGGCGATGCCGATCAAGGTGCATATTGCACCGTTTCATTGGTATGAACAAAGCAAAAACAACGATGCGTACATGTACAACCAAATGGTGGTTGAGTCTCTTCAGCGCTGGACGGAAGTAACCGATAAAAAAGTGCGCTTTCAGATTGTGGGCGACTTGCAATTGTCGCAAATCAACATTGCATGGCGTCGTGTGGATCGAAAATCGCTAGGGCACTGTGAATATGCCATTAATGATCGCAGCATGGTGTACTCAGCTGAAATTAAAATTGGGATTTCGGATGGGGTATTGAGTGCCAAATACAACGACCCCGATGAAGTACGCCATACGATTTTGCACGAAATTGGTCATGCCATTGGCCTACTGGATCACAGTGCCAACAAGCGCGACATTATGTATGTGCCGCACCTCTACGGCGTGGTGGATTTATCACAACGCGACATCGAAACAGTGAATTGGCTCTACAAGTT
>CAYGPY010000439.1:0-1630 GCA_964351765.1 uncultured Vampirovibrionales bacterium | reverse complement strand
CTCGTTCGCCAGCGCTAGGGCCAACGCGCCACTACCAGTGCCGAGATCGATCACCATCTTCGCTCCACCGCCCGGCGCAAACTCCACTTTCAACAATTCCACGAGGTATTCAGTTTCCGGACGCGGAATCAACGCCCGCCGGTCAACCTTGAGATCCACCCCCGCGAAATCCACCGAACCGGTTATATACTGCAAGGGCTCACGCTGACTCCTTCGCTTCACCAGAGGACGAATTTTCTCCAAATCGGTTTCCGGCAGCACTCGCTCAAATTCAAGATAAAGCTGCATCCGTTTCAGTCCCAATGCATGCCCCACCAGCAACTCCGCATTGAGCCGCGGATGCTCCACCTTTTTGCTCTCCAAGAACGTCGCGCTCTTTTGGAGCACTTCCAACAACGTGATCATCTCAATCCTTTAGTTACTCGGGCCCCAGCTTGCCGCCGCGCCCGTGCCGGATTCACTGAGAGCGGCTAGTTTGATCGCCATATCCTCGTGCAACAGCGCGTTCATCAACGGCTCAAACTCACCTTCCATAACTTGGGGTAAACTGTGCAACGTCAGTCCGATCCGATGATCCGTCAAGCGATTCTGCGGGAAGTTGTAGGTGCGAATCCGTTCACTCCGATCACCCGTTCCTATCTGCCCCTTACGCTGTGCCGCATACTTCGCCCGCTCTTCTTCCTCTTTCAGTTTCAACAGTCGCGAACGCAAAACCGTCATCGCTTTGGCTTTGTTCTTATGTTGCGATTTACCTTCTTGGCAGGCCACGGCGACGCCCGTTGGAATGTGCGTAATTCGCACGGCCGAGTCCGTTTTGTTCACGTGCTGGCCACCAGAACCGGATGCGCGGTATGTATCAATACGCAAATCTTCTGGATTGATCTCGAGCTCCACATCTTCTGCTTCGGGTAATACGGCGACAGTTGCGGCCGATGTATGCACACGCCCGCCACTTTCCGTTTCAGGGACGCGCTGAACGCGGTGCGCACCGGATTCAAATTTTAGTTTTGAGAACACGCCATGTCCTTCGATAGCCACGACCACCTCTTTCATGCCGCCAATATCATTTTCTGCGATATCCATGATCTCGAAACTCCATCCTTGCGTCGAGGCATATCCTTTGTACATACGCAAAAGATCAGCGGCGAAAAGCGCAGCTTCGTCACCACCCGTACCAGCACGAATTTCAAGCACGGCATTACGGGCGTCATTTGCATCTTTGGGCAAGAGTGCAATTTGCAGTTCTGCTTCTAGCCCAGGAATTTTTTTATCTAAGCTCCGAGCTTCTTCTTCGGCCACGGCCTTCATATCCGGATCGGACAATAATTCTTCTAAATCGGCACGTTCAGAAATAGCCTCTTTATAAGCCTGTGCAATATCGACCACGGCTTGCATATCGGCGTATTCCTGCGCATATTTTGTAAACTGCTTGCTCTGCGTCGCGGGGTCAGCCATCAGCGATGCGAGCTCGGCATGCCGTGCCAAAATATTTTCAATGTGGGATTCAAATGCCATTTTTTTATTTACTCCGCAGCCAAAGATGATTGAGCCGCATCAATTTCACGCGCTTTATCTTCGACGAGTTTAACGATGTGGTCGATGAGATCTTCCTTACCTTCTTCGATGCGGT
>CAYGPY010000438.1:0-1646 GCA_964351765.1 uncultured Vampirovibrionales bacterium | reverse complement strand
GTTGTTCTCTGACAGATCCAAGCGGAAGTTGCGCGCAGCGCCGCCACGGATTTCTTCACCTTTAACGTATCCGGTAAAGTCAATGTTGACGGTGTCGTTTTTCTTTACTTCACGGTCAATCACAGGCTCAAGGGTGCTAAAGCGTTCGATAACGGCATCCAACTCACGTTTTTCAGCGTCATCAGGCATTTTAAATTCAGGGACGTCTAACTTAAGACCTTCCATTTTACCCAAGCCCACTTCAGGGCGAAGCTCAACCACCGCTGAAACGGAGATGCCTTCGTTCATTTCGAACTTGTAGGTTTTGATTTCTGGTGGGCTAACGATATCAAGCTGGTGCTCGCTAATGGCGTCAGCAAAGGCGTGTGGAAGAAGACGGTCAAGCGCTTCTTGTTTAATGCGGTCAACGCCCACGGTTTTTTCAACCATGTTGCGAGGGGCTTTACCACGACGGAAGCCAGGGATGTTAAGGCGTTGGCCTAAACGGCGCCAAGCCTTGTTATATTCTTGAGAGGCTTGCTCAGAAGGGATTTCCAACTGAATGGTTGCGGTATTCTTTTCTTGCTTTTCAACTTCCACTTTCATCATGGGGCATTACACCTTTCATTAATTAAAAAAACTTTTATTGAATAATCGTTAAACTCGGTCAAAATCTGCTGTGCAATGGGGGGATAAAACACGGTAACAAGGCATTAGGCACATATTATATAAACATCGCACAATAATGCTCTATTATGGCCAAAGCATACCCTAAAGACAAGAGCGAACACAAACGGGGCAATCTGTTTGCTACAACCAAGGTTTATGCTAACCTAAAATCAATAAAATAGCGTAATAATGCAATATTGATAAGGGGTTTATCGTAATGAATACACTGTCACCCGTGCAATTTGGCGCTTTAAAGCTGGTTAAGCCACTTTCTTTTGAGGATGGTCGTCAATCCATGACGGTTGAAGCCACTCGTAAGGATAAGAAAAAATACGCTGCGATTTTAGGTGACGATAATCGTGTGACTATCGCCGTTAAGGACGACCCTAGCAAACGCGCTTTAACCGATGATGCCAAACGCTTAGAGCTAGGGCAAACCTCTTCACGGCTCAACGAAGACTTAATTATTCATCGCAATGGTAATGATGAAGATATTTACAACAACGAACAGTACAGTCTTACTACCAGCTTGTTGTATGAGTTTAATGCGATGACCGAGCAGTTCTTTGGCGCTGTGGCGAAGACTTTTTCTAACGGCATGAGCACACAGGTCTTTAAACAAAAGGTTCTAAGTGTTTTAAGCTCACTTGAAACACTTCCTCTGTCTGAACAAGCCGATATCGTTAACCGCATAAAGAAAGACGGCTTTGACAGTATTTTTTGGTAACCCAGCGAAGCCTAATTCAGATTGAACAAAACCTCCTGACGGCTGAAACTTAAAGCTAACGTTGTGAGCCTTCAGGTTCTATTTTTCTGCTAAACTATGCCAGATGAAAGCGTTTTTATCAGAGTTTTGGGCATTTTTTATCAAGCAGGTGCGCGCCTGCGTGTTTGCGGGTTCCTTTTTTGCGTTGCTCTTTCTTTCAAAGCACTGGAGTGCCGGACTGCCTCGTTATGACTTCTTACTTCTTGGCGCCTTACTCCTTCAGGTTTTACTG
>CAYGPY010000437.1:0-1646 GCA_964351765.1 uncultured Vampirovibrionales bacterium | reverse complement strand
GTGCTACCCAACGCCACCATTAAAGTTCCAGCGCTCGGCTATCAAACCAAAACCAACCAACAGGGTGAGTTTCAGTTACCGCCCATGCCTCAAAAAGCCACTATTGTTAGCTTTGAAAAACAAGGCTACCTACCATCCTCAGTCAGCTGGGGCTTAGGACGTCTTGATACCGACGCAAATAACCGCCACACTTTCCGCCTGCAATCCACACGGCGTGGTGTGGTTCTAGATAACGGTCGTTACCACCTAGGTGATAACAGTTTCTCACAGTATTCGGCTGCTGCAGCCAATTTTAAAGCCACCGGTGCGGGTATTGTTCTAAAAAAGCAGTTTGTTTTAGAGGGTAACTTGGCTGATGCCAATGAGTTCACCCTGCGTATCGGCTCGGTTATCGGCCTTGATACGCTTGCGGCTCAGCGCTTAGGGCAAAGCCATTTCCATAAATTTAGTAGCCCTCTCACCATTGTGTTTAACGGGCATGCCATTGGGCATATCGCAGTCAATGGTGATAATCAACGCATCACACTACCTCGTGAATTAGCCAATCTCAATGGCGTCAACAACTTAGAGCTTCATACGGGGTTTCATCGCCCTGATGGCGTTCGTGTGGATTATGATGACATCGAACTAATGCATCTGACGCTCGAATTTTAAATTACAATGACTCAACACGACGTTTAACACCACCCCATATGGTGGTATAAGCGATACAACATCGTGGGCTTGAAAAGCAATCAAGTCAAGCATTCGTCTTGTGCATTACACAAGCTGTGCTACGATATAAAGAGAGTTATAGTAAGAAAATTAAGTACACTTATTTGTTGAACTGGTGGAATTGTTGAATGGAAATTGGAACACGTGACGTAGATGGCTGTGCTGTTTTAGATATCAGCGACGATAACTTTGGCTACCCAAAAACGATGGTACTCAAAAACCACGTGGCACGATTGGCTCAAGAAGGTCAACGTCATTTCGTACTCAACCTAACGAACGTCAACATGCTTGATAGTTTCGGGATTGCCGCCATGGTTTCCATTTTAAAACTAGCCAAAGAGCAAGGTGGTAACTTAACCCTGTATGGTGCAAACGAAAAAGTAATGCGCCTGATGGAGCTCACTCACATGCATCGTGTGCTTGATATCTGGGAAACCGAAGGTCAGGCCGTAAGCCAAGCCATGGAAGCCGCTAAGTAGACTTAACTACTGGCGACGGGCTTGCTCAAAGGCGTTAAAACCTCTTGCGTGACGCAATGATGGTTGGTCGAACATGTCTTCTAGCTCCCAAGGATTTCTTGGAAGGGGCTGATAAGGAAGGTCTGCATCGGCAGATTTTGGCGCACTACCGTCTTTAGACCCTGGAGGCGGCTTTAATTGTGTTGCCTGAAATAAGGCCTTCCAAGACGCTGCAAATGTAACTAAGCCCAAGCCACCAGCAACAGCAAATCGATTAAAATAGCTTAGTTTTTTCACAAAGTTTAACTTACTGGCCAAGGTCATTACGGCCACACCCGGAATGAGTGACAAGTACGCAGGCTTCACCACTTCTTGGGTGGTGCCTCGTTTTTGATAGAGTTTTTCTTGCCAAGGTTGAATTTTCTCGAAATCAAATTTGTTGGCAATGATGCCATAACCAACCAAGTTAAACAC
>CAYGPY010000436.1:0-1647 GCA_964351765.1 uncultured Vampirovibrionales bacterium | reverse complement strand
ATTAACTGCCGATAATCATGCGAAATTCAAATGTTTTTGGGCGCGCACAGCTTAGCGTAGTTTGCGGTCGCCAAAATGTTCAACTAAGTCTGGCAACTGCTTACGGGCTTCGGCTAAAGACATTTTTCGTTTACCGATATATTGTTTAGGTGACCCCACATACGCCTCAATTTCCACAACGTAATCAGATTCCTCGACTTTATCCGCAAGCACATCGCGCATTTTTTCAAGCTCTTTGTTGGGTATCTCGGGCTTGTCTGCAACAAAACGCTCAAAGTCATCGGGGGCGACGCTAAATCCCGTGCAATCGTGCAGCATCCACGGCTCGCCCACATCCTCAAGCAATATACGGGTGATACTTTCTGTGCTGTAATTAAACACCCATTGATTACAGCCCGGACAGCGCATTACCTTTATCAAATTCGTTTTCACCTTTATTGTATAGTAATGGGCAGTAATGTATCACATTATCTTCAGGGGATAGCATAAATTTTGCGTATGGTTTGCGCTTTCAGGTGTTGAGGACGATGAAATTTATAAGAATATCTACTCTGAATTTACTTTTGAAACCTTATAGGTTTTAAAAGTAAATAAAAACAACAACAATTGTTAAGGTATATTAATAAAAACAATTCTGTTCCTGATTTTTATGTATAGTTTAGTTGATTTACCATGAATCATATTAAGGAGCACATATTTTGAAGCACTTCCGTATTTTCTCTGTTCTATTCATCGTTTTAGCGCTAGGCACAGGTACTATACTAGCTCAGGATGATTACGGACTTGGTCAGTTAGACAATATCGCAGCTAATAGCGGTAATGGAGCAGCAACACGTGTTGAAGGAACAATCACATTAACGCTTTTTGGTGGTCCAGGGTGTAGTTCACCTACAGGGCTATGTAGCACCGGTACAGCGTCTGGCGGATTAAATGGCACAATCTTCACTGAAGTAACGTCATTTAAAGAAGGTCGCGTTTTTAACCGCGTTACAGGTAACACAACGATTACTACAGCCGACGGGCAATTAATTACGCGTTTAAGTGGACGTATTGCTGTTGCCGATGGTACATCTAATACAAAATTGAAGATCATTGATGGAACTGGAATCTATCAGGGTGCTCGTGGGATGATACTCAATGAAGGAACACTTGATCCTGCTACTGGAGTAGAAACGGTCATGTATCGTGGTGTTGTAGTTTCAGGCAGTTAGCATTTCATCTGCAACGATTACTTTTTCTTGCAATGATATAACTTAGGAGAAACCCGAAGAATGAAATTTGAATCGTTGGATTCAGCAGTTGAGGTCCATGGGCAACCTACGCAAACCTTTGTGAAGTGTATTAACAAAGATATTGTGAAACCTATTTTGGAACAATCCGGTACATCTGAGATTGATCCTGAAGAGTGGTACCCTATTCAGCTCTGGTTAGACATATTTAACAGTCTGCACGATAACCAACAGGGGCTGACGACCTTTGTTGATATTGGAATGCGTACAATTGAGTTAACACGCTACCCTGAAGAAGTGAAAAACATTCCCTTTGTTGATTTTATGGTGCATGGAGCCGATCAGACACATCAACATAATCACCGAGGTGGTGATGCTGGTGGTTACAATGTGTATTTAAAATCAGAGAATCATATAG
>CAYGPY010000435.1:0-1652 GCA_964351765.1 uncultured Vampirovibrionales bacterium | reverse complement strand
AGATAGTATAGGTAGGACGTTGGGAAATCCACGTTTGGAAGAATATTCTTCTCACGTTTCATCACTTCTTCAACAATGGTGGCCATTTCGTGCCACTTGGTGTCGCCTACTTTTTCACTGAGCTGTTTGCCCATCTCGGTTAAGATGAAGGCACGCGGATCACCAGTTTTGTAAGCACGGTGACCAAAACCCATAATTTTCACTTTGTTTTCAAGGGCTTGCAATACCCAGCGCTCAGCGTTATCAACATCGCCAACCGCTTGTAACATCTTCATGGCTTCTTCGTTGGCACCACCGTGTAAACGGCCTTTTAGTGTGCCAATGGCAGACACCACACCACTGTGGATATCAGATAAGGTTGAGGTGGTTACACGTCCAGCAAAGGTGCTGGCGTTAAAGCCGTGGTCTGCATAACAAATTAATGTGGCGTTAAACACTTTAGCGAAGTAGGCATCGGGCTTTTTACCTGACAACATATACAAGAAGTTCTCAGCGTGACCCATACCATTATCAGGCTTCACAATGTCTAAGCCTTGGGTTAGACGGTAGCTGTAGGTAATGAGTGCTGGAAACTGAGCGGTTAAGCGAATGGCCTTACGCACGTTGGCGTCATGGCTATTGTCGTCCACTTCAGGATCGTGCAGAGCAATTAAAGCGGTACCGGCACGCAATAAATCCATTGGGTGTTGGCCTTCAGGGAAAAGCTTAATGCCTTCAAGTACTTTTGCTGGCAATTCACGTTCACTTTTTAGCGTGTTGCAGAACGTTTCGTTTTCGGCTTTGTTAGGTAAGTGGCCATAAATCATTAAGTGTGCCACTTCTTCAAAGCTGCAATGCTCAACCAAGTCACGGATGTCGTACCCACGGTACATTAAGCTGTTGCGTTCAGGATTCACAAAGGAGATGGTTGTCTCACCTGCGATAACACCCTCTAAACCTGGACTGTATTCTAATGTTTTTTCGGCCATGTTCTGTAAATCCCCATACAGATCTCTCTCGTAACGATTATAAGTTTGAGTTTATAAATTTAATTTAAATTAAAACTAGTTTACTATTTTAATGACGCTTCTGAGAACTGCGTGGCCAAGTTGGCATCCAGCTGTTCGTAAGCTTCGTAGTGTATCAGTTGATACAATTCTTTGCGTGGTGTCATTCTATCAAGAAAACCCGTCTGTGTCCCCTCTTGTTTGAGCTGTTGATAGGCGTTATCTACAGCGTGCATCATGACACGGAAGGCTGTCATTGGATAGATGACCATATTATAGCCAAAAGATGAAAATTCTTGAAGTGATAAATAAGGCGTTTTACCAAACTCGGTCATATTGGCCAGAAGCATGGCTTCTTTTTTATGACTGCGAAGGTCTTTGGCAAAGCGTTCAAATTCTTCAGGCGTTTCCAGTGCTTCAGGAAAGATCATATCCGCACCGGCATTAAGGTAAGCCACAGCACGGTTAATTGCTTCGTCATAACCATACACAGCCTTAGCATCAGTACGCGCAATAATCAGAAAGTTTTTATCGGTTCGAGCCTCAGCCGCCGCCGCTACTTTTTCACTCATGTGTTCACAACTAATCACCTGCTTGCCCGCTAAGTGCCCACAACGCTTTGGTGAGACTTGATCTTCAATGTGAAGCCCCGATACGCCTTCACGC
>CAYGPY010000434.1:0-1657 GCA_964351765.1 uncultured Vampirovibrionales bacterium | reverse complement strand
CTACTGAAGATGTTACTTCTTCACCAACCATGCCAACAGTGAACGATATCGATCCATCGGACACGCATACGTTTTCGATAGGTAATGATCCGACTAATGGCACGGTAGTGCTTACAGGTACAGGATTTATATACACTCCGAACGAGCAATTTAGCGGAGTCGACAGTTTTGATTTTGTGGTAACGGACAATAGAGGTGCGTCGATTACTCGACAAGCAGCTATCCAGGTTAACCCGGTCCCAGACATACCTAGTTCAATAAACCATCCAGAGTACATACTAACGTTAGAAAACACTCCTAGTGAGCCTATTCTATTGTCTGTAGAAGACCTTGATCTACCGAACGACAATCATGTTTTTGCCGTTATTACCGATGGCGAGTCGGGCATTTCATCACTAAATGGTAACGAATACATTTATACACCGAACGCAGACTATTTTGGTGTTGATTCAGTCACAATCGCAGCAACAGATAACGACGGTTACAGCGCATACGCGGACCTCAATATCGTCGTATACAAAGACGGCCAAACTCCGACAGATGTTTACTCAAACATACTTACCCAGGAAGACAGCCTGTCCCCATTAACACCGGTGGTGGTTGTGGATACAGATAATAATGAGACGCATACGATTAGTATTGTTGCTCAACCCTTGAACGGCGATGCGCAGGTGGTTGCAAATCAGTTAATCTACATGCCGGATGAAGATTACTATGGTGCGGATCAATTCATCATACGAGCTGACGATCCCAACGGTACATTTGTCGAGGGTGTAGCAACAGTTACAGTGCTTGCCGTAAATGACGCTCCTAAAACAAAACCGTTCTCAATGAATACTCTTGAGAATAATCCTACTGTGCCGAAGTTCCCCGTTATTATCGATGATGACGAGATTGAAAACTATACATACAATATACTAGCTCCGCCGACAAACGGAACAGTGCAGATAACAGGCACAGGTTTCGTTTACACACCTGATACAGATTATGATGGATTGGATACGTTTGCTTACAGACTTACTGATAATGAAGGTCTGTATATCAACAATACGGTGGACGTCAAAGTAAATCCCAGGCTTAAGGGTGTGCTGATAGCAAACTCTGTTGCCGGTCCCGCACCTTTTAACCCGGAAGTTGAGATTGATTTTAATATTGGCCGGGGGTTTGGTTATATTAAAACTACCGATTGGCGTTTAAGCGCTGACGGTGGTGTTAATTGGGCGACGGTCAATGGAGAGATTAATAAAGTACTACTTGATTTGGAACCCGGGACCTATCAAGTAAGAGCGCATATTGAAGATAAACGGGATGGCTCTGTGTATGTTACAGATCCCTTGGTACTAGATTCATTCATTGCCCCAAAACTCACCATTACAGGTGACAATTACACTTGGCCTAATACACCTCTTGCTTTCACGGTTAGCGGTGAACTAAATAATATAGCGATGGATCCTGCCGACATGTTTGTTGAATGGAGATATTCTGGAAGCGCCGATGTAGTTGGGACAGGTGACACGTTTGTCTACAACTCAATTTCTCCTGTTAAACACACATTAATGGTCAGAGCACGAGAAATAAACGCCGATCCTATGGACCCCTCGTCCTGGGGAGAAACGTCCGTTCCTATAACAGTGGACTCGCCCAGACAACCTATTGC
>CAYGPY010000433.1:0-1659 GCA_964351765.1 uncultured Vampirovibrionales bacterium | reverse complement strand
TGTCCTGGCAAATATCAGTATTGTTTTCAAAGACAATCTGTCTATCGGTCAGCTGGAAGACATCATCGCAGCTCTCAGCAAAGAGATAAAAAGTCTCCATCCCCGGGTCAAAAGAATCTTTATAGAAGCTGAAAAACTGACGGTCTAGAACGTACGCTGAAGACTGATCAGGACACAGTTCTCAATATGGGCGATATATCTGGCAAATCCGCCTGCTTATTCATAGACTCAAGTCAGACAAAACAGAAATGCAATCAAGATGAATTTTATTATTGATGAGCCTCCACCTGCTGCTCAAATCCTGAAACAGGAATATAATCTGCTCGCCGCTGAGATTAAGCGTCTGACCCTGCGCGATACAATCACTACCTTTGTATTGATTGCTATCAGCAGTGTAGTCCTCGGCCTCATTGTATTCTGGCAAACAGGCAATCTTCGGTACACCGGCATGTCTGTTGCCGTATTTCCTGTTCTGGGGACGATATTGAGTTTATTGGGTGTAACCAAGTCCACGGGGTTCAGAAGTGTCGCGAACAGCATAGCTGAACTACAAAATGAGCTGGCAGGGCTGAGTCCAATTGCAAACACCAGCCTTAAGGATGTTGAAACACTGGCGAAAAGACATAAACTGGTCAATGCCTATTATCAGAAAATTATACAGCAGGACAGAGAAACGGTGAATGCCGAACTGGCCATGTACTGGGAGTTTGATTCCAGTACGATGGCCAATACAGCGAGAGGGCGCGACCTTGTAAACAAGGCCAAAGAACGAAAAGTCAGTTAGTCTGCTGGAGCGACTCTCAGGCCCAGCCCAGTTCCCTCATTGCCCAGGGCGCATTCCATATTTTAATCATGCTTGAAACCTTATCATTTTCATCCATAACCAACGAATAGACGTAATGTGAATTTGTCTGCTTATTCGTTGCCTCAACCGGCCCGCCTTCACCGCTGTGAGTACCGATAAATGTTCCGAAAAACAGGGCCGTGCGAGTCGATGCATCGTAACAGGAAGCGTGCAATTCGTACGCACAACCGGGCATGACCTGCAGACCCAGACCTGCCATCCACTCCGTATAGCCTTCTACCGTATCAATATCGACTAACGGTTCAGACTGAGCGATAAATTTGGCGCCGGAAGCAACATACTGTTGACAACCTTCCCAACCTTTCAGTCCCTCACAGGCGTGAAAAAATTCAGTGGCATTTGCAAATGCTGACATAACGAACTCCTTTATAACTTGTTGTTGTAGTTGGCATATTATAAACGACTCAATACGCCACTGTCTTGAACAAAGCATTATTGAGTCTGAAACCGGGTATTTTTATGTTGCCTGTCAACCTAATGTAAACCTTCGGTGTATATAAAGTAGATGTACCCACTGCGATTTTGTGCACAACAAGAGTCGCGTAAAATCTGTTTACGGAGATGTGATTATGAAATTGCTTTACAAACTATTTACTGGTCTAGCTTTTTTTGTCACTGGCCATAATTTCCCTTACTCTGACTATCAGTTACACCTCACCATGTAAAAACGGCGCCTCCGGTGGTGTAGGAACTTTCGCGGTTCAAATTGCAAAGGCAATGGGTGCAGAAGTAAGCGGCGTATGCAGCAGCAGAAATGTAGAGTTGGTTAAAGCAATTGGTGCTGACTACGTTAT
>CAYGPY010000432.1:0-1673 GCA_964351765.1 uncultured Vampirovibrionales bacterium | reverse complement strand
CTCAGCGGGCTCATCAAATGTCACGAATTGTACCAATTGATCTTGCAGGATACGCGCAGCCAAAGCTACCGCATCTTCAGGCTTTACGGCCCCGTTTGTTTCAACGTCAAGAATCAACTTGTCAAAGTCGGTTGTTTGCCCCACACGGGCATTATCAACTTTAACAGAAACGCGCTTAACGGGACTAAACAAGGCATCAACAGCCATGTAACCGATCGGGGCATCTTCTTTAATCAATTGAGCAGCAGGCACATAACCCTTACCTGTTTCAACGGTGATTTCCATGTCAAGGTTCGCCCCTGAATCTAGGTTACAAATCACAAAATCAGGATCAAGGAATTCAACGTCGCCAGTTTCTTCGAATTGAGAAGCCGTTACAACGCCAGCCTTTTTTGCTGATAATTTAACTTTGCGAGGTGCATCAGAATTCTTGCGAATAGCCAAGCTCTTGAGGTTCAAGATGATTTCCGCAACGTCTTCCAAAACACCTGGAATAGCAGAAAATTCATGTTGAACGCCTTCGATTTTGATACCCGTTACCGCGGCACCTTGAAGGGAAGATAGCATAACACGACGCAAAGCTGATCCCAAAGTCATACCAAAACCACGCTCGAGAGGTTCTGCTACGATGGATCCACGACGTGTTTCGTCTTTTGACTTTACATTAAGCTTATAAGGCTTGATGAGGGATTGCCAATTTTTTCTAATCACTTGATTGCTCCTAATAGCTACTCAATTGTCAAAAGCCCCCTCTTATTAAAGGGAGCCTTTATGAGGGTCCATGATCTGAACCCCAAAATCTAACTTATACGCGGCGACGGTTTGGCGGACGACATCCGTTGTGAGGCACCGGTGTGCAATCACGAATCGACGTGATGTTCAATCCAAGGGCATGCAAGCCACGCAACGCTGATTCACGACCAGATCCAGGACCTGTTACTTCAACGTCAAGGGTTTTCAAACCGTGATCCATCGCTTTCTTACCAGCATCTTCTGCAGCCATTTGAGCCGCATAAGGTGTTGATTTACGAGATCCACGGAAACCCATTGCACCAGCTGTTGACCAGGAAATCGCATTTCCTTGGGCGTCGGTGATGGTAATCATTGTGTTGTTAAATGTCGCGCTAATGTGAGCTACACCGTTACTGATGTTTTTCCGTTCGCGGCGACGAACTTTAGTTGCTGCTGGCTTTGCCATATTTCTTAAAACCTTACTTAAAGTGAATTCTTAATTATTTTTTCTTACCAGCAATCGCAACGGCTTTACCGCGACGTGTACGAGCATTGGTATGAGTACGTTGTCCGCGAACAGGCAACTTTTTACGGTGACGAAGGCCTTTATAGCTACCCAAGTCTGTAAAACGCTTGATGTTCATAGAAACTTCACGACGCAGATGACCTTCAACACGGTGGTTTGCTTCGATGTATTCACGAATTTTCAGAATTTCATCGTCTGTCAATTGATTAACACGACGCTTTTCTTCAATACCAACATGATCACAGATCATTTTGGCTTTATGAGGACCAATTCCAAAGATATAGCACAGACCAATTTCAACACGTTTTTGACTTGGAATGTTAACACCTGCTATACGAGCCACTCTCTTCTCCTTTTTAAACAATAGTTAATGACGATAAATAAGAATATTTGGGCAAAAAGTCAAGCCCTAAAT
>CAYGPY010000431.1:0-1674 GCA_964351765.1 uncultured Vampirovibrionales bacterium | reverse complement strand
GGATTAACTATTTTCTGTAATACTCTTTTTCCTTTTTGTTTAAGAAATATTACTGATTCGTCTCTGATATAACATTTTGTTGGTATCAGGGTTGTTTATCATTTAAAGTATTGTAATTACTCACTCAATGACATTTTGATAATACGTATGTTAAAGAAGGAATATTCTTATGATTTCAAATAATGTAGGCAGTTCCGTAATGGCCTCTGCCCCTCAGTTTTCAGGCAATAAACCTGGCCGCATTCGTAAAGGTTTAGCAGGTCTTGCCGTGGCAGCATTAGGTCTTACTGCTTGTAGTACACCGGCTGTACCTAACGGTGTAGAAGTACTTCAAGAAGATGTCTATAGCGTTAATATTAAAGCTGATTTTGACACACGTTACACCATGGACGTTGCTCGTACGGATAAAGGTTATTTTATTAACGGTAATGATGGTAGCCCATTTACAGGTGGCACGGGTATTAACGTGGAACGTCAAGATGACGGTAGTTATACCTTTGACATTGAAAACAGTGGTGGTGTTCGTGATGCTTCCATGGTGCTTCGCCCTGATGGTGAAGGAAAATGGGAAATTGATGGTGATCAAAGTTTAGGATTTACCTTTGACTTTAATGCTGAATGTGACACCGTTGGATGCATTATTACGGGTGAGCGCTCGCCTGATTTGCGTTTTGGTGAATTTGATTTTGAATTCAGACCAACAGATACGGGCTACACCATGTCAGGCGGACAAGGTTCCAGCCCTATTGGCGTAACGGTTCGTATAACCAATAACGGTGAAACAACTCAAGAAGGCGATGAAGAAGTATTGATGGCCTCTTCTGCCTATCTGGCTATGTTGCGTATCGAAGCTGGAGAAGCCGCAAAAGCCGCAGCTGAAAGTAGCAACGATTAGTTTTATTTTTTAGTACGATTTAAAAAGCTCCCTAGCAAAACTGCTGGGGAGCTTTTTGTTGAATCTATATTTTAGAAAAAAGAAACATAATAAACACGATTGCAAAGTATAAAGTATACATAAGGATTACGTTCGTTTTTCTTTTAATGACAATATCAGGATAAGACTCTTTGATTGTTGACAGTGATAGCCAATAGAATATTGAGAAGCCAAAAACAATGTACTGCACAAAGTCAAAATTTAAAGATCCATAGACAGTTTTATTAGAGGTTAGCAAAGTAGTGCATATAACTATTGTGGCTATTGCAATTCCAAAAACATCTAATAAAGAAGGTAATATTTTTGGAGTAAATCTATTAATTAGTTTTAAATTTACAAGTAAGCCTAAAATTATAGCCAAAGGATAAATGGTGAGTCTTAATAGGTTTTGAAAGCCTGTCAGGCTGTGACCAAAGCTTAGATTGATGAACCCAAATACTATTAAGAGTATTACTCCAGCTATATAGCGGTTTTTTTGCCAGTCCCCAATGCATATCATTGTTAAGAAATAATTGAAAGTGTAAAAGAAGCATTCATGTATATATTCAGGAAGCTCTAAAGGAAATACTGCCCCTGGCGTTTTAAGGAAAAGCCGATATAAAGTATTTTCAACTCTATTGCCTAGCGTCCAGAATATGTAAATAACTAGAAAGCCATAAGCAAAATATTCAAAAAAGAATATTACGTTTTTAATCCATTCTTGTTTGCTACTGTTTGTCATTCAGTATCCTTCCTCAGGC
>CAYGPY010000430.1:0-1685 GCA_964351765.1 uncultured Vampirovibrionales bacterium | reverse complement strand
AGATAATGGTGAGTACTGAGGTTGTTTCAATACTTCAATCAATTTTTCACCGCGGCGCAACTGTGATTGCGTCGCCGCATCCAAGTCACTCGCAAATTGTGAGAACGCTTCAAGTTCGCGGTACTGAGCTAGAGCCAAACGCAACGTACCCGCTACGCTCTTCATCGCTTTAGTTTGTGCCGCACCACCTACACGTGATACCGAAATACCCGCGTTAATAGCTGGACGAATACCCGCGTTAAACAAATCAGATTCTAGGAAAATCTGACCATCCGTAATCGAAATCACGTTGGTTGGAATATAGGCCGATACATCACCCGCTTGGGTTTCAATAATTGGAAGAGCGGTAATACTTCCGGCACCCAAGGAATCATTCAACTTAGCCGCACGTTCAAGTAAACGACTGTGCAAGTAGAATACATCACCCGGATACGCTTCACGACCTGGCGGACGACGAAGGAGTAAACTCATTGAGCGATATGCCCACGCTTGCTTGGTTAAATCATCGTAGATAACCAATACGTGCTTACCTTGCTCCATAAAGCCTTCAGCCATCGTTACGGCAGCAAATGGGGACAAGTACTGCAACGGCGCTGAGTCGGTCGCTGAGGCCGCAACCACAATGGAGTAATCCATCGCACCACGATCTTCAAGAACTTTAACGATTTGCGCTACGTTACTGGATTTTTGACCAATCGCACAATAGATACAAACAACGTCTTTGCCTTTTTGGTTCAAGATCGTATCAATGGCAATCGCGGTTTTACCGGTCTGACGGTCACCAATAATCAACTCACGTTGGCCACGGCCAATTGGGGTCATCGCATCAATCGCGGTAATACCGGTGTGAAGTGGTTCGTGAACCGACTTACGAGCAATAATACCAGGTGCTTTTTTATCAACCGGTAAGAACTTATCGGTATCAATGGCGCCTTTGCCATCAAGAGGCAAGCCCATTGGGCTAACAACACGGCCTAAAAGCGCATCACCTACAGGAACCGAAGCAATACGGCCTGTGGACTTAACGGTCTGACCCTCAGCAATACCGAGGTAATCACCCATAACAACGATACCAACGTTGTCTTCTTCAAGGTTGAGGACCATACCCATGGTGTTTTCACCATCGTCAAACTCAACCAGTTCGCCAGCCATTGCATCACGCAAGCCATAGGCTCTTGCAATACCATCACCTACTTCAAGCACAGTACCCACGTTATTTACGGAAAGCTCGCTCTCAAAGCCCGATAGCTTTTCCTTTAGAACGGTACTAATTTCTTCAACTCGCAATGATGCCATTGTGATTTTCCTTTATTATTGTCGTTTAAACTAAAACATTTAATTTTATAGAACAGTGGTTGGTTTTTGGTTTAAATAGTTTTGAGTAATTTAAACACCGACCAACTGTTTTTTCATACCATCCAGACGACCTCGGTAGCTACCGTCAATAATCGTATCTTCAATTTTAATCACCGCACCACCCAACACGTCAGGGTCAACACGGTTTTCAATATTCACGTCCGCGTAGCCAAAGCGTTTTTTAAGGGTGTCGGCTGCCTTTTTTAATAGTTTGTCATCGAGCGCCACAGCAGAAACCACCTCGGCACGTCCAACATTATTAGACTTACGAGTCAAATCTTCAAACGCGTCAATGATATGAGGCGCCGTTTGGGCTCGATCGTTTTCAA
>CAYGPY010000429.1:0-1692 GCA_964351765.1 uncultured Vampirovibrionales bacterium | reverse complement strand
TGGCTGAAGTTTAAATCTATCTTCAGTCGATTTATTGTTGTTTCGATTGGTGCATGTCGCAGGTGTTCAAGGCTTAATTTTTTACGGTTTCGTACTCGCATCCTGCGAACTCAACCGCCCGCCGACGTCCTGTCGGCTGAAAAAATTAAACCTTAAACACCTGCGCCTCTTTACATTGGTGGCAGATCAGTACAAATAGACTTGGAGTTTTTTATTTTATGTCTCAAACTACGACGAATACTAAAGTCAAGATTATTCGGGCCGGTGTGACTGAGCTTGACGATGCGGCGCGGTTGTTTGATGCGTATCGTGTTTTTTATAAGCAAGAGAGTAATCTTCCTGCGGCCAACAACTTTTTGTTTGAGCGCATGATTAATCATGAGTCGGTAATCTATTTGGCCTATGACGAAAATAATACCGCCGTTGGCTTTGAGCAGCTCTACATGAGTTTTAGCTCTGTGAGTATGATGCCTATCTGGATTTTAAATGACTTATATGTGGCTCCAGAAGCCCGTAAAAAAGGCGTGGGCAAGGCACTGATTGCTGAAGCTGAAGCATTAGTAAAAGAGCGTGGTGATAAGGCTTTGATTCTTGAAACAGCTCAGGATAACACGCCAGCGCAGGCGCTTTATGAAAAGCTTGGCTTTAGCAAAGAGTCTGATGTGTATCATTATTCTCTGGATATGTAACGCTTCGTCACAGTTTAGATTCTGAAAACGCAAATTTTCTGGTTGAGGGGCTTTTATATTGCCAGATGTACATAACAGGATCTCATCATGTTCTCCCCGCAATTTTCTGGCATAAAAGTTATTCATGCGCTAGGCTGTCCTGATAGCCTTAAAGCATCGAGTCACATTACTCTTGAAACACGCTCACACTTACCTCATGCACTTCAGTTTGATGTGGCTGATGCGACACACTCTCGCTATATTTTGTTTGATCGTGACTTGGCCAATATGGCTCAAGATAGCTTTGGCATCACTGTGCCAGAAGAACTCTATACCGCCGAAAAGAGTAGAGCGAGCATTGACACAAGCTTAATGGATGAGCTAAACGGGGTGAACGCCCAATTTGCAAAGCAGCTTCAGGTATTATCGCCGGAAGGGTTTATCGATAAGGTAGTTCGCTTCGTAAATCAACGTCTTGAGAATATTCCGGCTGTTGATGCCAATAACAATCAAATTCCGGTTTATTATTGCGATGGTATTGGTGTCGTTGCTGACATGAGGTAATAGTGCAGATTTTCTTTGTATCTAGAGTGCGCTTCGTCTATAATAGGTGGAGCCAGAAAAATATCTTTTTAAACACACTTGTTATTTAAAAAACGAATAGAGGGGAGTCGATGATGAATCCGATTCAATTTGGTGGCATTGCCATTCACGCCATTAAGCCGATTAATCACGATGATGTGAAGCAAGATCGCTATGGTACGTTTAATCTGCGTGTGTGGAATGACGATGAGAACCGTGACCTTGATACCTTTCGCCCGATTATCTTTGATAAAATTGGCTTTACTGAGCTCAAAAAAAGCAAGATGACCAACCCGCGTGTGGAGCGTGGTAGCATTCATCTGAGTTTTTCAACCAGCAAGCGCTTTAAAAATCGCTATCCTGATGTGCATTACGAAAAATGGGTACAAACCGCCCCTAAAAAATTCGAGCGCAAACTCGTGCCCTTAGACAGTGCAAAAAT
>CAYGPY010000428.1:0-1699 GCA_964351765.1 uncultured Vampirovibrionales bacterium | reverse complement strand
CTATTGAGCTTTTACCCATTCATCATCATTTGGATGAACATTTTGTGGTGGAGAAAAACCTAAGTAACTATTGGGGGTACAACACCCTTGGCTTTTTTGCACCCGATACGCGCTATGCTTGCAAGGGCGGCAATACGGGTGGTAACAATGCCATTGATGAATTTAAAATGATGGTGCGAAGCCTGCATGATGCGGGCATTGAAGTCATTTTAGATGTGGTGTACAACCACACCGCCGAAGGCAATCACCTTGGGCCGACACTAAGTTTAAAGGGCATTGATAACAAAAGTTACTATCGGCTGATGCCTGAAGACAAGCGCTATTATATGGATTACACCGGTTGTGGCAACACGGTGGATGTGCGCCACCCCCGCACGTTGCAACTGATTATGGACAGCCTGCGCTACTGGGTAGAGGAAATGCATGTCGATGGCTTTCGCTTTGATTTGGCGAGTGCCTTAGTACGGGGCGGTAAAGACATTCGGATGATGGCGAGCTTCTTGGATATCATCCATCAGGATCCGGTTTTATCACGCGTGAAGCTGATTGCCGAGCCGTGGGATTTAGGTTCGGACGGTTACTTGGTGGGCAACTTTCCGGTGTTATGGACCGAGTGGAACGGCAAGTATCGTGATACCATTCGTCGGTTTTGGAAAGGGGACAACGGCATTATTGGCGAAACCGCCACCCGCATTGCCGGAAGCAGTGACTTGTACGAACAGACCGGACGCCAGCCCCATGCCAGCATTAACTTTATAACGTGCCACGATGGGTTTACCTTGAATGATTTGGTGAGCTACAACAACAAACACAACGAGGCCAACCTTGAAGAAAACCGCGATGGTGAAGGCCACAACAACAGCTGGAATGGTGGCCAAGAGGGCGAGACGAACGATACAGAGGTGCTTGAATTACGAGCCCGACAACGTCGAAACCTGATGGCGACCTTAATTTTATCGTTGGGTGTGCCGATGATTTCGGGCGGTGATGAAGTGGGCCGTACCCAAGGGGGCAACAATAACGCCTACTGCCAAGACAATGAAATCAGCTGGACACAGTGGGATGACGTTGTTACCGATAAAGACACCGAGGACAAAGACTTTCTGATCTTTGTGCAAAAGCTGATTGCGCTGCGTAAAAACCATCCGGTGTTTCAGCGCCGCAAATTTTTTATGGGTGATGTGAAAGAGTCGCCCAATAACCCACACCAAATTAAAGACATTAAATGGATGAATGCCAAGGGCGTGAAGATGACCGACGTTGATTGGAAACAACACACCAAGCAATGGTTGGGTATTTTGCTAGACGGCATGGCCATTAACGAGATGGACGAAGACGGCCACCCGATTATTGATGACACGTTCTTTATGATCTTAAACGCACATCACGAAGCGCTATCCTTTAATCTACCCAGCCACAGCCTAGGCAGCCACTGGGAGTTAGTACTCGACACGGCAACCCACGTCTTCCCCGAAGAAGAAAGAGACTGGATCCCAATGAGCGACGACTACATCTCCCAAAGCCGTTCCTTTACCGTGTTTTGCTTGAGGAAAGATGCAGGGTAAAACAAATGTCAAACAAAAAGCTCCCCAGTAGAATTACTGGTGAGCTTTTTAAATGCCACAAGAAATTTAAAGCTAATCGTTGCTACTTTCAGCTGCGGCTTTGGCGGATTCACCGGCTTCGATGCGTAACATAC
>CAYGPY010000427.1:0-1702 GCA_964351765.1 uncultured Vampirovibrionales bacterium | reverse complement strand
ACCTAGGTGCGTATGAGCAACAAGTCGGCTTTCAGCAAGGCGATAACATTTTAAAACTCAATGATGTGCCGGTTAAAGAACTAGGCACCTCGATGGATGACAAGTTAAAAGTAGTGATGAACACCGTTGATAGTTATGCCAACAAACCCATCACACTTGAACTCCTTCGCATTCAAAAATCGACAGCAATGCAAAAAATTATGGCCGCCTTTACCGGTAAGGCCGTTGCCGATGAAACCAGCACCCGTGAAACCATCACGGTAACACCAAACGCCGAAGGCAAAATTGGTGTGGCACTCTTTCCTGTCGAAACACCTGATGGTAATTACAACGTTGCCATTCAACAACTTATGCCTGGTGGTACCGCTGCGGATAGTGGTATTGTTGCTGGCGATGTCATTATGAAATTAGGCGACAAAGACGTGGAGCATCTCTACGACTTTAAAACCACCTTCTTAAAACAACTGAGTTCCCCTGAAGCAGGCGCACAAACCGTTACGGTAATGCGTAACGTAAACGAAGTTGATATCAGTTACGATGCATCAAAAAACACTGCAGCCACTACAACAAACCTCGACATTGCGCTAACAGCCAGCATGGCACCGTATGCCTCACCGGTTACGGCAATGAGAGAAACAGTGGAACGATTGAGTATGTTCGTTTATATGAACTTCCAAGCACTCGGTCAACTGGCTATGGGTAAAGGCGATCCCTCTCAACTCTCTGGCCCCGGCATGATTACCGTGATGGGCGCACAAATCATTCAAGAACATGGTATTCAAAAAGGATTAGAGCTCACCGCGATTATCAGTATGATTCTAGCCGTGATGAATCTGTTGCCGATTCCAGCCTTAGATGGTGGCCACATTCTCTTCATCTTTATTGAAGCGATTAAAGGCTCACCATTAAAAAAGGAACGCCGAGAAATATTTACGCAAATAGGCTTTGTGGGCTTGTTGATGTTGATGGCCTTTGTCATCTTTAATGACCTCAACAATATCTTATTCAACCCCATTCAAGGGCCGTAAAACAAGCTTTAAATTTTTATAAGAAAAAAGGTCACTTAAGTTAATTAGGTGACCTTTTCTTTATACCCATCTGATAAACTAGAATCCATATGGTTTGTGTGGGTTACGGTTAATTATGAATAGTACTCAGTTTGATGCGTTAGTTGCAAAGCTTGAGCCCTATGCTGAAGCAAATCCAAAGGGATATAAATTTAAAGTAGGCTTCTTAGCTTACTTGGGTTACGCCTATCTCTTTTTTGTTATTACCGCTTTACTCGGTGTGTCAGGCGCATTAATTGTGATGGCCACATTGATGCCAAAGGCCGCCACGATTAAACTCGCCCTTAAACTCGGCCTACCACTTCTTGTGCTTAGTATTATGGCGATTCGTTCCCTGTGGGTTCGACTAGACCCACCTGAAGGTGAGTACCTCTTACCTGAGCAAGCACCCAAACTATTTGAAACACTCCGTCAGTATGAAAAAGAACTTGATACAAAACCCATTCACCACGTCATTATTGATAACGATTTTAATTGCGGTATCTCTCAAGTACCTGCAATGGGACTCATTGGGTTTAACAAAAATTATCTCATCCTTGGGCTCCCTATGATGCAAGCCATCAAAGAAAGCGAATTAAAAGCAATTTTAGCCCATGAGCTCGGTCACTTATCAGGGAATCATTCAAGCTTTAGCG
>CAYGPY010000426.1:0-1703 GCA_964351765.1 uncultured Vampirovibrionales bacterium | reverse complement strand
ATCCTGTGTCTTACTCCTATCTTGACTCTAATGACTCCAATTGAGTTTATACTGCCTAAGTGTCAGTAAATAATAATAACTCATTTTTTACCGGCCGTTTGACACACTAGTCACCGTGTCATAACCCCGGAATTAGGCATAAGATAATTTGATGGTGTATGAATTAGGAAGGAGATAATCATGAATAAACGCATTGAAATACGTCATAGGACCACTGTGTCGACTTGGAAAATATGCACTTGTTTCGTTGGGGTTACCTTGCTCCAACTGGTTAACCCGGCACTCGCTGCAGATGCGCCTAATACCGTTGACAATGCGATGCCCGCTGTGACAGATCAATCTACCGCCGACGATTTCACGACAATACGCAATGATTTATCGCGTATGGAAAATAGACTTCGTCGGGTCGCCGATGTAGACACCCCATCTCCCCCCAATACTGTCAATAAGGAAACCGAGCAAGGTTCAATGCCTATGCAAAAAAAAAGCATGGGAATGAAAAAGGATATGGATATGGGCAAGGGTATGGACAAAGCTATGGGTATGGGAATGAATAAAGGCAAGGGTTTGGAGTTGACGACACCCGATACAACATCATCCGCAATGGGCGGCATGCAGATGATGTCCATGATGGGAAAACGGCCTAGCGCTGCCGAGAGTAAACCGTCGTCAGGATTGCCGGGGTTTACCGACGCGGATCATCTCTATCACTTGGGCGAACAAGGATTTTTCCTTGAACACACTTCAATCCTCTCCTTAAGCATGGAACAAACTGAACAATTGGAAAGAATAAAGTTAGCGTGGCAAGCACGAAATCAGGAAATAGAAAAAAAGATCGAATTGCTTGAAGTGCAACTCTGGCAACAGACAGCCGAGGGTAAACCAGATCGACAGTCAATATCAAAAACAATCCGTAATATAGAAGGACTGCGCGGAGATCTTCGCCTTGCCTTTATTGACTCGGTAGGTAGCGCCGTGAACATCCTGTCAAGGGAGCAAATTACCAAGCTTATTACCTTCTCCAATCAGTCGCGGTATTAAGAGTGATTTTATGTTGAACAATAAACACGATAATCTTAGCGAAACATATCCCAGATGGCGTCACACCATTTTTCGACAATCTCTCCTATCCTATTCATTAATACTGATACTGTGTCTAAGCACCAACTATTCCACTGCACAACAATCGAAGGAGGAACATGAAAGTCATCACCCTGATGCACAAAGCACATCTGAGCAGGTGCAAGATACTTCCGCCGTAATTGATAACCAAAACTCAGTCGGCCCTACTAGCATGAAAAGTAAAGGGCCGGGCGCTGCAGGTCCAGGCGGAATGATGCCACCTGCAGTCATGGATAAGATGATGGAAAAAATGGGGGCGCCTAAACCAAAAGACCTTTATCCCACACTGATGGCTCTGCCAGATCTACCGCAAGAGCAACGTGAAGAGTTAAAACGCGCTGCCCATCAACGCATGTTGGAAGGCACCTCTAGCATGTCCGCTGCTTTCAGCCACTTGTCAAACGCAACAAGCCGCGACGATTATGCCGGTATGCAGGAGGCCGTCGAGCAAGTCAAAGAAGGACTCAGTCAATATGATAGTGGTCTGGCAACTCATCGGGCGCTGGCAGAAGGTAAAGCACCAAAAAATGTTGCCATGCAATGGTTCAAGTCACAAATGAATCTGTTGCCGATCTCTATGC
>CAYGPY010000425.1:0-1703 GCA_964351765.1 uncultured Vampirovibrionales bacterium | reverse complement strand
TATTGAAACCGGTGGTTTGGATTGCTTGAATGATCCGATAGTGGGTCTTGCACTGAGTTGGATTAACCCAAAAAACAAAGCGTTTGAATTAGGTAGCATTAAAACAGCCAACTGCTTAACTCAGCCTGAGTACCCAAAAACAGTACCGTGTTTAGAAGTAAAAAAAACATTTTCTAAAGAGGATATGGAAGCGGTTTATGTTCCTTTTGGGCATCGCAACCCAGAAAACACCGATCTGTTGGCTGATAATCAATTGGATGAAAAATTGGTTTTGTCTGCTATTCAGCCTTTGCTTGAAGATGAAACCTTGGTAAAAATTGCGCACAATGCCAAATTTGAAATTAACTTTTTTAAATCCTACGGCGTTGAGTTTAAAGGCTTAGTGTTTGACACCATGGTAGCAAGTTATGTGCATCAACCCGAAAGTCGTCATGGGCTTAAGCATTTGGGGACGGTGCATTTCCAGTATCAAATGGAAGAAATCAAAAACTTGATGGGCACCGGTAAAAAACAAATTCCGTTTTCGTATGTGCCTGTGACTCCAGCGGCTGCTTACGCGGTTTGTGATGCGTGGGTCACGTTGGAGTTGGCTGCAAAGTTAATCAATACTCTTGATACCCCGTTACAACAATTGTTGTATGAAGTGGAACTGCCTTTGGTGTTGGTGTTAGCCGCCATTGAGCGGAAAGGGGTGGCCTTAGATACGCCTTACTTAAAGGAGTTTAGCGAGCGCCTTGAGAAGAAAATCCAAGTCGAAGAAAAAGCGGTTCATAAATTGGCCGGGAAAGAATTTAATATCAACTCACCCAAACAAGTGGGCGAAGTGTTGTTTGATGACATGGGCATTAAACCACTCCGTAAAACGAAAGGCAAAACAGGCTATAGTACCGATGTTAAAGTGCTAGAAGCCTTGATGGATGATTATGAAATCGTGGCGAATTTGTTAGAATACCGTCAGCTTTTCAAATTAAAATCGACGTATGTGGATGCTCTACCAAAACTGGTCAATCCAAAATCCAACCGATTGCATACTAGTTTTAATCAAACCGTGGCCGCCACAGGACGCTTATCTAGTAGTGATCCTAACCTGCAGAATATTCCTATTCGTACTGAGTTAGGGCGGGAAATTCGCCAAGCCTTTATTACCGAAGATATTAAAAATAGTGTGTTAATTTCGGCGGATTACTCTCAAATTGAATTGCGTATTTTGGCCCATCTTTCCGAAGATAAAAACTTGGTGGAATCTTTCCAGCGTGGCGAGGATATTCACGCTGCCACAGCCGCCTTGGTGTTTGGGGTGGATATTAAAAACGTGAGCAAGGAAATGCGTTATAAAGCCAAAGCGGTTAATTTTGGTGTGATTTATGGCCAGACGGCCCATGGGTTATCTCAGCAGTTGGGCGTACCTCGTGCCGAAGCGGCGGAGTTTATTGATCGCTATTTCTTTAAATACAAGGCAGTCAAAGCCTTTATTGAATCCATTAAAGAAGACGCCCATAAAACCGGAAAGGTCAGCACTATTTGTAATCGCGTGCGTGATTTAACGGAGGGTTTGAATAGCTCAAATCGGAACATTCGTGAATTTTCGGAGCGCGCTGCCTTTAACACACCACTTCAAGGCTCGGCTGCCGACTTAATGAAGGTGGCGATGATTCGTTTGCGGGAACGCATTCTTAAAAAAGAACGGACGAGCCGTATGATTT
>CAYGPY010000424.1:0-1714 GCA_964351765.1 uncultured Vampirovibrionales bacterium | reverse complement strand
ATTTAACCCAAGCATAATCTGGGTCGTCACTGGCGGTTAATGCTTGCGCGGAACCTGCCAAAAAGTTTAGGTAGTAACTGTCATAGCCGTAGCTGGCGGAAACAGGGTGATAGCCCTCAGGGACAAGCACCACATCGTTGTTGTGTGCCGATACGGTTTCATCGAGTGCGCGATCGTCGGTATAGATTTTTTGAACCGCATAGCCGCGTTTACCTTCTTTTGTATTACGGATTTTATAGAAGTAAATTTCTTCTAAATCAGCTTCGGTAATGTTGCCGTCCGCATCAACTTGGTGGGTGTCATGTTTATGAGGTGGGTAGCTGCTCCAGTTACCGTGTGGGGTGTATACTTCACAGCAAACCAATCGATGACAATTAAACCCTGGAGGAATAATGCTGTTGATTTGGCGTGTGGCGTGATGCCCACCACGCACTTCAACGGTGCTTTGTTCTGGAGTAACCAACTGCGCTGGATGGTCTTCATTGGTGGGTACCCAAGCACAAGCAAATTGAAGATCGTCACTCGTTGCCGTTAGTGTGAATTCACTATGGCGAGGCAGATATAACGCATAAGGCATGCCGCTAAATACGTTTGGTCTGCGACCAATGTTGGTCCATTCGCCTTGATTTGATGTGACGGAACAGGTGCCTCCCAAAATCACGATAACAGCTTCGTGCTCGGTTGTTTGCCACTGCCATTGCTGATTGTTTTGGTAGTGACGCACTTCCATATTGAGTAAATCCCACCCCGCGTCTTTTGATGTGAGTTGTGTCACCACGTTGGGATCGCTGACGTTACTCGCCTTAGGTGGATACAAAACAGAACCGGTAATGGATTTAGAATACAAGTGTTGTTGGCCAGACATGGTGGCGCCCCTCTACTTAATCAATAAGACGGAATGAATTCTCTCTGATGTTCTGTTGCGCTTATGAATGGGCAACAAAAACATGGTTTAAACCTCACCTAAGAGAGTAGGCAAAACAGGGGCCAAGGTCAAGAAATGCAAGGATTTGTAAGGTTCTCAAGTATATAAAATTGTCATCATTTACCGTGGGTAAAACGGCGCAGAAAATGACGGTTGGTAAGGCCTTTGATACGGCGTATAAGGCACTGGTGGAATAATGTTAGGATTGCGGAAGTGGCGCACGGGCGTTGGTGGAGTATACTGAAGGGTCGGTTGTATTGGCGGTTGTGAGTAGGAGTGCTTAACCGGTAATGGCTGCGGTGTTAGCCTTGGTGATGATTGCACGCGTGTGGGTAGTTCTCTTACCATCCGTGCAATGTCAGGTGGTAGTGATTGTACCGAGTTGACTTGAGAAGCGCCATTAATCGTTGCTGTGGGTTGGGGTGTGTTGTTAATGTTGATATTAATCGTTTGGTTTTGCTGTTTTTTACCTTCGGAGTAGCGCGACATCGCTTCGGACATTTTAATGGCACCCACCGCCTGAAAAGCCACATTAACAACCCATCCGGCTAGTGATGCCACCACAGTACGTGGGTTTTTTTGAAGCGTGGGTTTTAATTTTTGTAGTGTGGAGGTTGTGAATTTGTTAACCGCTAAATAAAGTACCACACCAAGTCCACCGGCAAGCGCGTCACGATAAAAAAGCCGTTCACGTACTTCTTTGGTTTCATCGGCCACAAAATAACGAATGGGCGCCACAAAAGCGTTGGGTAAGATGATTCCCATCCAGCCCATAGCACGCGTATAGGC
>CAYGPY010000423.1:0-1719 GCA_964351765.1 uncultured Vampirovibrionales bacterium | reverse complement strand
GGTGCATGCAACTCAACCATATAGCTAACCATTTCAGAGGCTGTCATTTTCACTTGATGACTAAAAGCAAAATTCTCAATTAAGCCTACTCCAAAACCACTGATTTCATAGTCTGCCGATGTATTGTCAAAAAAGCTTTCAATTTGCATTGAGCCATTTTGAGTAAATAGTTCTAATCTATCAACGTATCCATCTGAATCTGAGTCAACAGCTTGAATATCTACTAAATTGGAAATCTCATTTAGATAGCTTACAGTATCATTGTCACCAGAGCTATCAGACACAATATCTGTACTAATACCATTATTGATAAAATAGTTATCGTTACCACCGCCGCCAAACAGTAAGTCTATGCCTGCGTCACCCCAAATTCGATCATCACCAGTTCCGCCATAAACAATATCGTTGCCATCACCGGCACGATAATAATTGCCCCCATTGTTATCATCTGAATCCGGTAATGAATCACCACCGTAAATAGTGTCATTTCCTTTACCTGACCATACATCAGTAGCCCCAGTAACACGAATAATATCGTTACCATCACTAGTCTCAACTTTAGCAATTATAGAATCATTACTCCATTCAAAATAGTTTGAACCTCGTGAAATACTATTACCCAAGGTAAGATCTATGTTGAAATCAATGACTTGATCGTAGTCATCGAACTCTAGAAGTAAGTAATGAGCACCGCTAGTCTCTGTAACAAGAGTGTCAATACCCCACTCACCAATTAATTTAATTCTGTTTACTCCACCGGCATAGACATGTAAGAAATCATTACCTGTTCCACCATCAAAGGAGCCTCCACCGTTATCAGCAAAGAGGTGGTCATTTCCTGCTCCGCCCCACATTCTGGCACCATCAGAATAAAGCTTGTTTGGTCTATCGGCATAAATATAATCATCACCATCTTCACCATGAAGATTATCATCACCTTGACCGCCGTACAAAATATCATTGCCACCACCGGCAAAAATAATGTCATTACCTTTATAGCCATCAATAACATCAGCGTCATCAGTACCATATATAAGGTTGTTTGACGTTGTTCCTGTAATATTAGCCATAAATTGATCTCGAATCTCGCTAAAGTAAGGCCATATGTTTTTTAAAAAACGAAAAAAGCCTATTCTATTAAGGTTTCGGCATAAAAGACGAGGACTTTAGTGTTTTTTAAGTTTTCTGCTGTTTTTGGATGATTTAATCGGATTTCAGGCTAAATTTATGACTTTTAAGGTCAAAATAACGCGTTTTATGTCACCTATGTGTCATCAACTATATGTTGTGTAGAGGGTGAAATGCTGGATTTATAAGCGTGTGTTTCATATAATCAAATTCTTATGACACAAAATCCCATATTTAGTGACATAAAGTAGTAAAAAACACCGTAAAGACTTTAAATCAAGGCTAATCAGCCCTGATAAGGGTGAGGTCGGGTGTTCGAGTCACCCCAGGCCCACCATTTTGATGAAAAGTGTGTTCAACTATAAAGAAAAGGTTGAAATAAGCATGGACGATCTAAAAGCGTTTGGGGTACACCTTAAAAAAGCTCGAGTCAAAGCTCAACTAAGTCAACGAGAATTAGCTCGTACCATAGAAGTCGATTTTACTTATTTAAGTAAAATCGAAAACGGAAAAATGCCCCCTCCTTCGGAAGAGACTGACGTGCCCCCCAAAATTAGATCCATTTAGAAGGTAGAAGGTTTCTGATTAAAT
>CAYGPY010000422.1:0-1722 GCA_964351765.1 uncultured Vampirovibrionales bacterium | reverse complement strand
CTATCAAAGTGCGGGTCAATTTCAGCCATGGATATATCCTCCTGTTGGTTACGTATCCGAGAAAAACTATACAGTATTATTTTATTTCTGTATAGCACAACAAAAGCCAGGGGCCCGAAGGATACCTGGCTTTTTTAGTTAATCTTTCAACCGAGCGATTAAATCACTGGCGTCCTGTTTACTCATGGTATCCAAGTTGCCGAGCATCTGATTCTTCTCATCCTCATCGTCAACCTTGGTATCAATCAGCTGCGTCAGATACCGTTTCTGGGCATCTGAGGCTTGGTAGGTAGCCGCTGAATAACTATCACTGTTGAGTCCATAGCTCGGCACTGGACCGTCAGCTTCAGCACTAAAAGCATTAGGGAATTTGCCTGCTCGAACACAGGCATCCGTTAGAGCACTCGAAAAGGCAAATTTTGTAGAGCTAGCAATGTATCTATTAGACTGCGATAGGACTGACATACCTCTACCTTGTCCGATAACTTTCTGACCAATTTTCAAGGTGCATAAATAGGCAATGAGCCCAGGGTGATTAAACACCGTATTGGTTTGTATATCCTCTTCGAAGGTGGCAGTGATGTCGTATACACCCAGGTACTTTTCTATCTCGACTCTTATTGGGTGTACTTCTGATTCTTGTTTCTGTACGGAGGGGTAATGTCCTTGGAGTCGTGGGCGTGTAGTAGTTGTATTATTCATGGTTGTTCATTTTGTTAATCCTTTTAATAACTATGGTGTTCTTTTTATAGGTAATAGCGACAAGGTCTCCAAAGGAGAAACCAACCTTTGCAAGTTGTGTATCGGCTATCCTGATACATGGTTCATCTTTGGCTCTTCGCTCGCATACAACGGTCATTTTGCGGGTCATACAGCCTGTTCTGCTACAGACACTGCCAGTTCTACTTGTACCCGATGAAAGAGATTTACTGTTCTCTTAATTTTCTTCATCTCACCAGTCTCTTCATCTTCTTTTTCAATGAATGTGACCGACTTAAGAGCCTTTTCACCCTTCTTTACCTTGAAGCCTGCATTTGCCCAAACGGAGAAAGGGGCGCAATTTTCTGTTGGCCGATACCCCTCAGCAACCTTCTTCCCGAATCGTTCTAGCAATTGTTGCTTCACGTCTTCGTATGTAGCCTGTGACCCCATATATCTAGTGGTTATCTTAGGCTCTAGTACCTCACTTATTTTCTTCATATTGTTATGTAGTTAGTGCCGCATCTGGCGCCGTGATGCAAAGGAATGATGGCGTTGTAATTTTTTATTCCTTACATACACCCAGTTATAAGAACCGATGGGAGTATATAGGGGGGTCGTTTGGTAAATATGGGACCCTAAGCCCCGGAGTCCTGTAATGGGGGTACTCGGGCAGCTGCGGAAACTTTTTGAAATATGGATGTTGTTGGCGTGTCTTGCTCCCCAAGTAGTGTGTTTTACCTAGATACATAATGTAACCGTGAGAATATGTTGAAAAATATACCCTTTTGCCTGGTAGGTAGTGTTTTTGTTAAGTACACCAAGTAAGCACAGGTGGTCAGTTGGTATCTGCCTGGTAAATATCCCCCTCCTTAAAGAGGGGGATTACCAAGCACACCAAGACCCCACCACTGTGTATTCATTTATTCTGATTCCAGTGTATCCATCCAGAATCAGCGCACGGATATAAATGTTTGACAGAAAAAATTGGCACTCTAGTAAACTATAGGTACTACATCAAGT
>CAYGPY010000421.1:0-1725 GCA_964351765.1 uncultured Vampirovibrionales bacterium | reverse complement strand
ATCCAAGTCACCGTGCAGAGTCATTGCAAGAGTCCTTGGGATGGGTGTCGCGGTCATCGTTAGCATTTCAGGATGCTCGGCTTTTTCTTTTAGCTTGGTGCGTTGTTTCACGCCAAAGCGATGTTGCTCATCAACCACAACCAAACCCAAGTTTTGAAACTCGATACTGTCCTGAATCAGGGCATGCGTTCCCACGGCAATATGAATTTGCCCGTTGATTAAATTTTGATTGAGTTCACGGCGTTCTTTGACGCCTTTTTTACCCACAAATAATCCGGCACGCAATCCTAAGGGGGTAAGCCATTCGGTAAATTTTTTGTAGTGCTGTTCAGCCAGAATCTCAGTCGGCGCCATTAGTGCAGCTTGGTATCCGTTTTCTGCAGCCAGTAACATGGTAATAGCTGCAACCACTGTTTTACCACTCCCAACATCCCCTTGCAGCAGTCGATACATTGGTTCGGTACTGTGCATATCGGTAAACACTTCATCTAGCACACGTTGCTGTGCGTTGGTTAAGTCGAAAGGCAGTTGTTCTAAAAACTGATCGACGAACCCGCCTTTGGACTTGCTAAACGTTTTACCCTGCACGTTTTGTTTGTAGTTGTGTCGCATTAAAGCCAAACGCAATTGCAGATAAAACAATTCATCAAACACCAATCGACGGCGGGCTGTTTCATGGTGCTCATCGGTTTCGGGGAAGTGAATATGCTCTAATGCTTCTTTGAGGTTAATAAGCTCGTGCTTCTTTTTAATGTCCGGTGGCATTGGATCAATGATGTGAATCAGATAATCTTCCAGCGCATTATGAATCGCCCGACGTAACCATTTGAGATTGATGCCTTCGGTTAGTCGATAAACCGGAACAATACGCCCTGCATGGATCGATGTTGGATCGCTAGGATCGCCTTCATTGCCTGCATAACTCAGTGTTTCAACTTCAGCTTTATCAATGGCAAATTTCTTTTTGTATTTATCCCATTTCACTTTGCCTGAAACCATCACTTCAGAGCCTTTAACGTAGCGGGATTTAAAATTTTCAAGTTGCGCGCGACTGCCTTTTCGTAAAAACCAGTTAACGGCAACGCTCCCGGTGTCATCATAGATGTTTACCGAGACAATCGAAAGCGGACGGTTTTTCGCATCATAGGCACTAACACTACCAATGGTACCCATAATGGTTACTTCTTGGCCTTCTTGAAGTTTAGAAATGCTGGTGCGGTGTTGGTAATCAAGGTACTTGGTGGGGAAGTAATACATTAAATCTTCAACAGTATTGATTCCCATTTCACCCAGCATCTTGGACATTTTAGGTCCCACGCCACGCACAAATTGCACGCCGAGTTCATGTAACGCTTTGGTCTGAGTGGCGGTTTCATGTGCTTGATTTGTTGAGTCGTCATTTGGGGTACTGAGTGTTTTAGGTCTGCTTTTATCTTCTTTTTGTGAGCTAATAATAAATTGTTCAAGCGATTCAATAGCCTGAATGCGTGCCGCAAGGTCCATAAATTTATAATTACTAAAACGCTCGATAAGTTTATCGATATTTGAGTCGGGACCAATTTCATAGTTTTTTAGGCTTTTTAAGTTATAAAGGACAAAGGCTGAGAAGATTTTTTTCTTTCCACGCAAGTCAATATAACGGTGATCTTTTTCAATGATCACGCCTTGGCGAAGCGCTTTAAGTTGTTGTTGGCGTTCTTCTAAGGAAATCACGGGGACAAACTT
>CAYGPY010000420.1:0-1739 GCA_964351765.1 uncultured Vampirovibrionales bacterium | reverse complement strand
CGCGGGTTTTTGGGGCGGAGGATTTGTTGCTGGAACGTCTAGGTTTAGGCATAGTGGCAGGGTCTTTCATCGTATTACATATCGGAAATGAGGATCACCATGACGCGATTAAGAGCCATGATAAGTAAATGAACGGCAAACAAAATAAGAATTGCCTATTTTTACGCTTTTATTGAGATTGGTTTCGTTAAGAATGAAGATGAACTACTGAGGAGGATTCTTAACCACAGCCACTCTACCGTTTTGAGCCACGGGAACGCGCATATCGTGTTCGGAAATCAGCTTGGACTGTTGGGCATCAATGTCATATTGCCAGATACCGAGAAACTTATGGTACTGTTTATCAAAGGCCCATGCCTTAAACAAAACGATATTATTGCTTCCAGGAGCCCAGCCAAGCGGGTAAATATCCCAGCTAATGGTGTCTAAATCGGGTAAGTTACTGTGTTGTTGCCAATAGTACCGCAAAATACGACTTAATTCAGGATAAATTGTAACCGTACCCTGTCCTTCATCAAATACAAGAATATCTGAGGTGCGTAAACCCGTGTGGAGCTTACCCATTTTTTGCTTAAACATCAATCGATTGCCACTGGCCGACCAGTCAACAATCGTGAGGGTTCTAAATTCAAAGTCACGAGGTCGATCTTCACCCACCGAGAGAATCAACTCGCGTGACTGCAACGACATATCGGGGTTGTAGCGGTTGCGATAGAATGAGGGTGAGGCAATCGGACTTAGCTTGCTGGCCTCATGAAACTCACTACTGGGTAAGGTGGGGGGTGGCGCCATAGGGATTTGAGGCACAGGGACACGATAGATTTTTGCGTAGGTTTGCCGGTTATTGGGCATAAACAACACATCGCTATAGGCATAGTGCTGTCCATCGGGTGAGACCACCACATCGCTGCGAACCATACGCTTACTTTCAAGGCCAAATAGATTGATTTCTCTACCAGCTAAATAGGGTATCATGGTGGTAACGGGCATAATTAGCTCTGGTGGAGTTTCTTTTTCCTTAAAGGGCCACGGTTTCCATATGGCCAAAGCGGGTGAGGTAAGTACGCTAAATAATCCTGCTAATACAAACAGAATCACTGAAATACGTGTGCTGGTGGTGATCTTCCTCATGGTAATAGTATCGACGAATAGGGGTGAAAATCGAATTTAGTAACGGAATGTTACAAGATATCGAAAAAATATCAATAGTATATCCTCTGGTGTGTTTATTTAAGTATGAACGAAATACATCACGTATCGCGTTCAATCTATTTCAAATTCCATTCTCCGATATTACCCTCGTTTTTTAATTTTCTTATTTTAACTCTCATTATTTTATTCACTCTCAAATCAATCTCTTATTCACCCTGCTAGATAAATTATCTGACTTGGTTCTCATTGTGATGAGCATCAAGACGAGATAGCGTCGGCATTATTAATTTAAGGCTATACTATGGTTTCATTTAACACATTTAATACCATCCCGTTCCAGCAAACCACGTTCTTACCCAACGCTGAATTGCAAGACGCTGCTGCTCAAACGGATGCCACTGAGGTCGGTGATTTAGGTGAACTGCCTACCGATCAGGTGCTTGATGTTGATACCGGCCCCACTGTTGGTGGTGTACTGGATGATGCGAACAGTGATTTACAAGATCCCAACGGCATTGCTGATGACGTAACGGGTCTAGATAACAGTATTACGCCAATTAAATCAAACACAACTACATCTAATATTA
>CAYGPY010000419.1:0-1743 GCA_964351765.1 uncultured Vampirovibrionales bacterium | reverse complement strand
GCATGTGCTATCGAAGCCTTTGGATGAAGCCGCCGAGAACCTCCACCAATTTATTCAGCACTACCCAATGTTTCTAATCCGATTAATTCAAAACGCCGAAGAAAACACACCCATTACCAACAGTGCCAGTAGCGAAGCAAGAATACTGCTCTCTGAAACGCTTGATTTAATGGGAATGATGCTGAAAAACAAGAAAACCCGAAAAAAGTACAAAAACAGCATTGGTAGTGGCTTGATGGTAATGGCAAAAAGTAAAATGATTATCTGGGATGCTAAATCGCCAGCCGATACCATTCCTCAACGTGCCCAAGTGTTGCTCAAAAAGCACTACTGATTTTAGCTGTAGCGTTTAAGCCACAGCACTTACAGAGAAATATCGACAGACGCCTTCTTGGCGTCTGTTTTGGTATTCATTAACGTATGTTTACAAAACAGCTCTTTTTTTTAAACTTTCGCCAAAACCGGCCGATAAGAACTATAAGACGTTATGAGAATGGCTTTGCCTTTACTTATAACAACCTTAAACGCTATTGAGGAATATGCCAGGAAGGCAAAAGAGTTTAAGGACACGTATATCAAAGAAGTTTTATATGGAAGCTATTTCTATACTATGAAACACACACTAACTCGCATGATTTATCACTACTTTTACCAATGCATTATGAGCAATGAGGGGAATTTCACTCATGGATAACAACATTAATCCGAATCGTCCTACCTATCAACCCGTACACCCACCCGAATGCGAGGAGTGTCCGGAAGAGAATAAGGAATCCCTCGCGGTTACGCGAGAACTCGATGGCATCAATGATACCGGTGTGATTGGCGAAATGCTCACTATCGGCACCAATCAAATAGCAGAGACCAACCGTCTATTTCTGCAAGACAAATTTAGAATTAACTCTCTTCACGCTGAAAACCTCAATTTAATTCCAGAGGTCGCTGTTCTTACTGGCGATCATGCGAATCAGGTATTATGTGAAGATGATATGTATGTTGCCGGTGACCCTTGGGTTGGTGGTAAGGGTAATGGTTACACGCCACATGAAATTAACCCAGACAAAGGCTTCTACACCATGCTATCCGACGGTAAGGTTGATGGCGAACGCGGTGTGACTCTAAACGCTCACGTTGATACCATTAGCTTTAACAACGTTAGCAACGAAGAAAACACAGCCTTTACCGAATACGGTTGGGTGGTTCAAGATGACAATGGTGATAAATACAACGCCACATTAAGTGGTGGCTTACTGACCATTGATCCACCAGATGGTCCTGCTTTTACCCTTAAAGAAGGGGAAGAATTTGTTATTGGTGATGACAGTGACCCTGTTGCACGCTTTTACTATGGTAATGTACCCGGCGGTAAAGACAATACCAATGAAACACGTTTGATTTTCGATTATTTTGAAAAACCATCCGACGCCTCAGTAGCAACCCTTGTTAGTAAAGGTGTTCCTGAAGCTGAAGCGCGTATGTTACGCTCACAAACATCGGGCAGTTTCGGATTCCGTTATCCCGATGGTGGCGACACCTATCGCTTTGCTGGCGGAAACCTAGATTTGGATAACAACGGTACACCCGATTCAGCCAAAACAACATCTGATGGTGTGGGTACTTACTACGATGCTCACTTCTATGAAGGTAAGTGTAATGTACTGGAAGTGTGTAAACATGTTTATGAGCCACCACCAGTGGATCCGCCACCTCCATACGAGCCGCCTCCTTATAATCCGCCACCAG
>CAYGPY010000418.1:0-1756 GCA_964351765.1 uncultured Vampirovibrionales bacterium | reverse complement strand
TCACTTTTAATGTTTTCAAGCCGACTGTTGGCACGTCAAAGCGTTTGTCCTGATCTGGTTTTTCAACCTTGACCACAACGCCACCTTTTTTGCGTGCGAGCTTACCCGCCCGTTTCATGCACTCATCGGTGCCTTCAATGGCCTCTACAGCCAAAATCAAGCCGTCTTTCACCACTATACTTTGGCCAATATCCAAGCGCCCCATTTCTCGAGCCATATCAAAGCCAAAGTCCATATCCAGCCACTGTTGTTCTGTGGGCTCAACAGAGGTAAACACCTGAGCCGCTTCAAACAAAGGCTCTAGAAATTCAGTTTGCTCAAGCACAGTAAGGCCATGCGCTTCCATTTGATGAATTAACCACAGCATAATCGAATCATCTGTAAGACGCGACACTTCTTTTAACGCCGATCGTGCCAAGTCATCGATCTGAGGATTACGAAGCAGTGTCCACTTATTGGCCTTGCCCGCAAACACAATATGAGTCACGTTATTCGTTTGAATTAGCTCCAAATTTTTACGCAACAATCCCGGAATAATTTTAACCAACTGGCCACCACAAACATCTTTTAAGACGTTACAATTTTTATCGCCAAAAGCAAAAGGTATCACTTTATACCCTTTATTTTTAGCATCTTCAGCCACGCACACAGGCAGGTGGCCTTCGCCAGCAATCAGTCCAAGTCGAATCATAAATCTATTCTACCGTAATTGAGACATTCTGTTCTATAAGCTCTTTTCAAAACGCTATATAAGCATAAACGCGCCATCCTATCTCTTGACAGGTCAGGCGAGCTCAACATAACAACCAAACAAGATTAAACCTTGTTCAGATGTAAAGTTATTATGGTTTTTGACGATACAAATAGATAGTCAATACTATAATAGAGCATTATAATGATTCTATTCCAAATATAAGGTAATTAAGAAATAACGTGATATCTTCCAATGAAACTCATTTAAAACACAAGCTTTTAAATAAGGAAGAAGGCTTAACCCTTGCTGAAATGCTGATTTCGATGGGGTTGATTGGTGCTGTTCTTATTCCGATGTTGTTTATTTCGAGTGCTGTGTTTCTCAGGCAAATCAGTGACTCCAGAGAAAACGTGGATGTCATTCAAAACGCATCACACGTCATTAATATTCTAAGTAATGACCTTCAGAAAGTGCACCGTATATTACCCGGCTCATCGTCATCAGAAGTGCATTACGCAAGCTATGATGCTCGCACCGGTAAAGAGGCCCTGCGTGGTTTTAAAATTACCGTGGTTTCTGGCAGTAACTATAAACTTGAGCGTCTTGACTACAACACAACCACCGATGCGTGGGTCGCTAAAAGTCCTTATGGACCGCTTGCAGCCGATGATATCACCCTTCAAAAAACAGGCGGTGGTGCCCCAACGTTTGGCTATTGCCTCGATATAACATGCACAGGGCAAACCAGTGTTAGTGCCAGCCCAGAGAACACGGTTTTACTTCAGCTTGATGACTGGGTATTTACACGCGGAAGTGATTCCAGCAGCATCACACTCCCAGATGTGAATATTCACTTGGCCTCAGATAGCTCTGTAGGCGGCTACCTCCTCTCTGAAGGAGTACGCGAGCTTTATACCATTGATACTTCCATAGCTTCAAGTGCTGGTAGTGGTGCTGCGCTTAGCTCCTTATCACTCACCCCCGGTGGTGGACAGTTTAACTATCCTGATGCTGGTTGGACTTTAGGAAGTAGTGGCGCACTTTCAACAATCATATTTGGTG
>CAYGPY010000417.1:0-1781 GCA_964351765.1 uncultured Vampirovibrionales bacterium | reverse complement strand
TGCGTACTCAGCCTGTGGCGAGCAAGGTTCAAATCGACCTTAAAGTTGGCGAGACTGTTAAAATTACCAGCGGTCCGTTTGCCGATTTGGAAGGGACGATTACCGAAGTCAGCCCAGAAAAAGAGCGTATTAAGGCTTCAGTCTCTATCTTTGGACGTGAAACCCCTGTGGAATTGGCATTCAACCAAATTCAAAAGTCCAGCTAGTTACAGAAATAGCTAAAATCGAAACATGCTTGCCATGTCGGCCTATGTCTGTGCTACAATCGTTGCCTTCACTCAAACTAGGCTTTATGTAAGCCATACGCTCGATAAAGGCTTACATAATTCAAATCTTGTGTGTCAAAGAATTATAGATAATATCAGTTTAGAATTTTTAAATTAATAACTCTTATAGGAGACAGTTCCAGTGGCTAAGAAAACAATGGGTAAAATAAAACTTCAGATTGAAGCTAATAAGGCGAATCCATCGCCACCAGTTGGTCCTGCTTTGGGTCAGCACGGTGTTAACATCATGGATTTCTGTAAGCAGTTTAACGCTGACACCAGTGATAAAGGTGGCCAGTTGATTCCTGTAGAAATCACAGTGTATGAAGATCGTTCCTTCTCGTACGTTCTGAAAACACCACCTGCGTCATTCTTAATTAAAAAAGCATTGAACTTGAAGAGTGCTTCGGGTCGTCCTAATACTGAAAAAGTGGGTAAGTTGACCGATGCTCAAGTGGCTGAAATTGCACAAGCAAAAATGGCTGACTTGAACGCCCACACCATTGACTCTGCTAAAGAGATGATTCGTGGTACTGCCCGCAGTATGGGTATCGAGTGCGAAGCATAATTTATTAAAACTATATTTTTATTTTAAACGTTACTATATTAATCGCTGGGAGGTGTACCGCACCGATTGAACCAGGAAGGAGCTAAATTATGGCTACAGCCGTTGTAGATAAGAAACTCACAAGCCGTCAAAAGCGCGCTAAGGAACTATTAAGCGACCTAAATCAGCCAGCCACGCTGAAAGAAGGCGTTCAAGCACTTAAAAAAGTGTTGGATGAAACCGCTAAGTTTGACGAAACCATTGAGCTTCACGTTCGTTTGGGTGTTGATGTGAAACACGCTGACCAACAAGTGCGTAGTACCGTTGTATTGCCTGAAGGAACCGGTAAAACTATTCGTGTTGCCGTTGTTGCTAAAGGTGAAAAAGTAAAAGAAGCCGAAGCCGCTGGTGCGGATATCGTGGGTAGCGATGATTTAATTGAACGCATTCAAAAAGAAAACTTCTTTGATTTTGATGTGTTGATTGCTACTCCTGATATGATGGCTGCTTTAGGTAAAATTGGTAAAGCGTTAGGACCTAAAGGTTTGATGCCGAATCCAAAAACAGGTACGGTTACCGCTGACGTGACTCAGGCTGTTAAAGATATGAAAGCCGGTAAGGTTGAGTATCGTGCCGATAAAAATGCTATCTGTCATAACGCTGTTGGTAAAAAGAGCTTTACTGAAGACCAGCTTTTAACCAACATCTCTGCGTTGTACGATGCAATTTTGCGTGCTCGCCCAAGTGCTACCAAAGGAACCTATGTGAAATCAGTTGCTTTGACCTCAACAATGGGACCATCCATCAAGTTGGATACAACAAGTCTCGCTGCTGATGTGAAAGATTACGTCAAATAGGTTCAATCTATATTTCAATTTTAAAAAAGCCCGATGTAATTTACATCGGGCTTTTTATTTTGGTTATAAATTGATTTAAGAACACCCAACAAGGATTAACGATTGATGAAG
>CAYGPY010000416.1:0-1802 GCA_964351765.1 uncultured Vampirovibrionales bacterium | reverse complement strand
GGATAAAGAAGACTACGAAAAATTCTTGAAAAATTTTAACGATGTGCCGCCGGCATTTGAATATGTTATCAAGGCAGAAAAACACATAAAATTTCTCACATTGTGGGAGAAAACAAGCTCACTTGATATCTCTGCCCTAACAAAAATGGATGAATTAAGTTTGTTTCCAGCTTTAAAAGAAACGATCTCTGAAGCGAAATATGCAGCAATCAAACGTGCTAGGCAAGATCAGATAAAAAGTAGAAACCTAGAGCTTCAAAGCCAGCAACCTGCAAAACTAAAGATGCTAGACCAGCTCAATCGGACACCACCATTAAAGGATGAGCAACTTAAAAGTAAAGTTCAGAAAATTCAATCAAAAATAGACAAAAATTTTACTTCTAGTCATAGTAAAAGGGTTGTTCATGCAAAAAACATTCTTTGGCATCATCCGAACAAGAACAATGAAAGTGACATTGTCGCTGATTTTTTATATATCCCGGAGAATTGTGAAATCATTGGCGACATCTACGCCCATGCAATAATCATAAGTGGCAAAACCACTGGAAATATCTATGGATATACAATAGTTTTAGATACAGGTTGTGAAGTAGAAGGTGATATAACTCACCGCAATCTATCTATTAAGTACAATGCATTATTTACGGGACAGATACGCCACTCTCGAAATCCTTTTATGTTTCCCCGCAAACGTTGATCGTCCATAAACAAAGAACTTCGCTTTATCCAATGTGCCGAGTTCTGACATTTCTGCTAACAATATCATTACTGTATTGGTTCCAATTCCGTGAACAGAGCATAGTATTTCAAACCTTTGATACAAAAGTGGATCATCTGTAATGAGTTGTAAGCAGATCTTATCAATTGAAGCAATATCCTTATCGATCGGCCTTAGGCACTGATTGATTTGACGTTTTAACAAAGAAATTGTTTGCATTTGAAGGCAGTGAATTGCAGACCTCGCGGTCTTTGAGCAAAGCTTGGCGTGCAATTAGAAATTCATGTATTTCTATCAAGATGTTATGTTTAGCAAGACTTGGTGCAGGTTCCATCACAACCCCAAGGCGCGTAAGCATTATTGCAGCCATTTTAAAAACTGTTTATGGCCCTTACTATTGTTAGGAAATTTGTTAGTTTCCCCTACAGGGTAGCTTGAAACATCCAGATTATCCTTTGAGATATTGATGCCGCACGTTGTGATACTGGTCATCTTTTTCATGTCCTATGCTTGTCGTGCGAGCCTTGATGCTCGTGTATCCGTTCAAGCCACATAAAAAAGACAGAGGTGGTCGCACTGAGGCCCGTCTCACAAAGACTGTGCACTTCTCGACCTGTCCTCTGTCATCAGCCCCATAATGCACTACAGGGCTAACGGTTTAATGTTAGCGATAAGCCTTGAGTTTTATAAGGCAAGCGCACTTCATAAAAAACAGGCGGTTCCCGAGGCTCAGCGCATACGCCTGCGCCCGCCGTCGATTTTTCATTCCGTTTGCACACCGCTTCTCGGCGAAGGCCAAGGGTTGCAAGCAACCCGTTTGTTATTTTTGTTGCTCTGCTCTTAGCTCCGCCCTTACATCCTCGCGTATTTCCTCAGGCGTTCTATCGGATACACCACTCTGTTCAGCTTCAATTAAACGCGCACGAATATCCTCTGTCTCGGCGTCCGTTAGCTCTATCTTCTCTGGATTATGTTTTTGCGTCATGGTTTAGCTCTTATCAGTGCGTTATCTTTTCAGCTCTATTCTACTGGGTGTAGATTTTTAAACCAATAAAATGTTACAATAAGTCATGAAGTTACAAAC
>CAYGPY010000415.1:0-1806 GCA_964351765.1 uncultured Vampirovibrionales bacterium | reverse complement strand
CCGACTCGGTGATAACACCATCATTAGGATTATACTTAACGGCTTCTTCTAAAAAAGGTATCGCCTCTTCAAACTGCCCGGCATCAGCAAGATCTCGTCCTTCAACAAAATAAATTTTAGCCAAACCTCTACTAAAATTAGGGTCATCAGGAACCAGTTTCTTTGCCTTGTGCAAGAGCATCAACATTTGCTCCACATCGTTGGAGCCTGAATCAGATAAATCCATCGCACGATTAAAATAACCACTCGCTAACGATTTTCTGGCATGATAATTATCTTTACTGAGTTTAAGAGCCTTATCAAAATAGGTTTCAGCCTCATCATAGCGTCTTTGTTCTTGCAGGCTCACACCATAATTGACATACAGCACCCCCAAGTTACGGGTTATTTGAGCATTGGTCGGTGCTTTTTTTACGGCTTGCTCATACAGGGGGATAGCCTTATCAAACTGCTCAGCATTAGCGTACTCGTTCGCTTTATTCATTATCGAGCGTAAATCCTGCTGGGCATACGCGGGTATTGCCAAGCCACTGGCTAAAACAACACCACACAGTAGTGAAGGCAACAACAATCGCACTAATAAACTTGTTTTGATGAATCGCTTGGATTCCGTCATCGTTCGGCATATCCTATAATAGCGGTGACTGGTTTTATGTTGACTAGTATAGTCCATCCAGTCCAACTTGTCTTTAAAACGTATTGATACGCTGATTTACAGCGCACTATCTCGGAGAATTTTTCACAATGGAAACATCAACAGAATCCAATAACGCTGAATCCAACGACGCACAAAACAAATCACCAGAAAAATCTATGTTGCGCTTTAACGCCTATATGCCACAACAAATTGAAACCAAGTGGCAAGAACATTGGAGTGATACCAAGGCCTTTAAAACCGATACCTCGGCGAGTGCCGGTACGGATGATAGTAAAAACTTTTATGCGCTCTCGATGTTCCCCTATCCTTCAGGGCGTTTACACATGGGCCACGTGCGCAACTACACCATTACGGATGTGATTGCGCGGGTTAAAAAGATGCAGGGCTACAACGTGTTACACCCAATGGGTTGGGATAGCTTTGGCTTGCCTGCTGAGAATGCGGCCATTAAAAACAATGCGAACCCTAAAACATGGACGTTTGAAAACATTGAGCACATGCGCGAACAATTGAAACAACTGGGTTTGATGTATGACTGGGATCGGGAAATTTTCACTTGTCGTCAAGATTACTATAAATGGACGCAGTGGATTTTCTTGTATCTACTAGAGCGTGGCTTGGCCTATAAAAAAGAAGCCCCCGTAAACTGGTGTGATGAATGCAATACGGTGCTGGCCAACGAGCAAGTGATTGATGGCCGTTGCTGGCGTGATGATTCGGTGGTGCATAAAAAGCGCCTAAGCCAATGGTTCTTTAAAATTACCGATTACGCTGAGCGCCTGTTGGAAAATTTGCCTGACCTTGAAGGCTGGCCTGAACGCGTGACCTTGATGCAGAAAAACTGGATCAACAAATCGATTGGCGCTGAACTGACCTTTGGTGTCAAAGATCACAGTGACAAAACCATTCCTATTTTTACCACACGCCCTGATACGGTGTTTGGTGTGAGTGCGATGGTATTGGCCCCTGAACACCCATTGGTAGAAGAACTCACCACGGCTGACAACAAAGAAAAAGTGGCCACTTATGTCGCGGCCTGCCAAAAGAAAACCGAACTCGAACGCCAAGCCACCGACGCCGAAAAAACCGGTGTCTTTATTGGCAGTTATGCCATTAACCCGTTTAATAACGAAGAAGTGCCGATTTGG
>CAYGPY010000414.1:0-1817 GCA_964351765.1 uncultured Vampirovibrionales bacterium | reverse complement strand
ACCAACGCCCTCCTGAGGGATGGAATAGGGCTTAACTTTTTGTCGTTTTTTGTCACGAACAAAAACTCATCTAAATATCCATGTGTAATTGGATGGTTCGATACAGAGGATTATTCAAGCAAAACAGATGCTGCTGCCAAGCTTCATAAAGGCCTAGATGAAGCAATAAAGAAGGGACTTTCCAGTCTGTCTCTCAAATATACCCTAGAACCGACTAACAGTAAGTTCAAATACCCTACAAAGAAATATACCGTCGACATGGGAGAAACTAATTTCATAATTGGCTCTTATATTGAGAAAATCACAATAGATAAATCTCCAGCAATACTGGGTCGGGAGAAATCGTATGAATTATCATCAGGTAAAGCAAGAATACAAATAGTATCAGAACAGGGTGAATCTAGTTTAAACACCCCAATTATCTACGACGCTATTTCTCACTACTTACCTGATGGCATTTATTTATACACACCTGCAATACCTAATTTACGACCTTATCCTGTCGTGTACCATAAGGGCCAGAAGTTATATTTTGTTAAGCCTCAATAACTACTTTGTCTTACTTCTTCTCTTGTGGCATCGACATCAATACCGTTAAGCCTATCGATAATTCTGTCCTCCGTATTACCTCTGGTGCCAAATATATCGAGACTACTACCGCTTCCCGTGAGATTATCGACATTAATGCTGGACGCGTCTGGTATGTTCCCGCTAAGAGAGAGTATCCCAACCCATTCATCAAGGTTTAGTGTATCCCAGTCGACAGACTGTAAATCACCTAAAGTAAGACCAGTGCAATCCGGAAGCTTCCCTGTTCCAAAATCTTTCCCGAGATTGGTACGTATTCCTTCTTGGAGTATTCGTGAGAGAGGCGAGTTGTAACAGCAATACGATTCCTTTTTAGTAACACAAACACCTAGCACAGCAGAAGAACAGTAAGACCCAACGTAATGACAGCTTTTTAATTCGCGTTGAACCCCTAACTCATACTCGCTTTGTTCACACGCCCAAATCAGCCCAATAATTAGAACCACAATAGAATATATTCTGTAAGCTAACATCGCATTACCAAGCAATGTTTGGAGAGGCTCAGCTAAACTAAAAACACCTGTTATACTATTCTCCGTAAACAGTGAGTTTTTAACTGTATCCCCAAAAATATTACCAGTCCAATCTGCGATTTTGTTTGTGATTGCTTCTTTAAATCCTAATGACGCCGCAGTACTACCAACACTAGTAGCTCCAGTGATTGAATCCATCGCTGAAGTGAAGGGTTGTGTCACGGTACTGAATGTATTGACAATCGGGTCACTGAGAGTGGTCCACGCTCCCTGTATATCGAGTCCTGCTACCGTCAAACTATCCATTCCGCGTACTGCTGAATCCAAATCACCGATAGTAAGAGCTAATGTTATGTAATCGGTGTACGAAACCCCAGTGTCAGGTTTTTCACAACAATTTACATACCCACCCAACGCCTTTTTGCATGTCGACGCCTCCCCAGGGAAAATATTGCAGTCACTAATATTGCTGCAATCACTATCTATCCGAATAAGATTGACAGCTTTTAAGTAGGCAGTTACCTGGGCAAAATCCGTGTTTGTTTCAGAAGGAAGTGAAATCAAATCATCTCCCATACCGCGAATAGGTCCAGAGCAATCGTATGATGTTGTGAGGAGCGAGCTATCGATAGTCACGTCTGCTCCACAATCCCAAGTTTCTGTAAACGCATAGCACTCAGAACTCCCTCCTTTAGCTCCTTCTATACATTCCGATCTTACAAACCCGCAACCTGGATCATTCTCGTAAACGGCACA
>CAYGPY010000413.1:0-1828 GCA_964351765.1 uncultured Vampirovibrionales bacterium | reverse complement strand
CGTCTGAACAAAGAAGGCGACTTTGTGGTTGTCGAAGAAAAGGGTGTCATTGAAATCAAACCAAGGCTATTTAACAAAGGCAATGCCGTTGAAGGACTGAAAAAGTTATTACTTCCTAATGGCGGTGTATCCATGTTCATTGGGGACTCTGAAACAGACAACGATGGCTTTAACGCCTCTGACTTAAGCTTATACTTAGGCAAGAGTAGCCCTAAAATCACAGCAACACACACCATCCCAAACCCACAGAGCACCGAGGGTGACGAGGCTAAAAATGCAGATGGCACCATCAGCCACGCTGAACGCACCCGTATTAGCTCTCAAAATGCCGATGCCGGCAACCAAGTAGTGGCGGCTCTTTCAAGAGCACTTTCTCAATCCTAAAAAGCAATCCTAAAAAAGGCAATAAAAAAGCAGTGCCGTATTGGAGGTCATCTGACGTTTGGCACTGCAATCACTTTTAATAGTAAGTGATAATTATTCTCAACTGACAAGATTAACTATATCCTATTTGAGAATCATTTGCAACTAGTTTCTAACGAAATTGTTATATAAAAACAAAATAAATTTAAAACCCCGGTATTTATTCGCTTTCAGGTAATAAGGGATGGCTTTCTATTCACACAACATAGTCTGCGTTAAAGCAGATTGAACTTACTGCGTTTAACGGGTTGTTTTCTCTTTACATCCCGTGTTATTTTCTATATACTCAACTTCATTCTTAAATGAATTTAGAGAGAGCAGATTACTTCTTCGGCTTTATCCATAAGTCGTAAACAATCCGCCAAACAATCAAATAAAACACCGTATTCCTCAGTAGCTCAATGGTAGAGCATGCGACTGTTAATCGCAGGGTTGTAGGTTCGAGTCCTACCTGGGGAGTATTTTTTATGGGGATTTCCCCACTCGAACAAACGGTTCGACCCCAACCTCTTACCTTGGGGGAGTATTTTTATGGGAATTTTTAAGTTCAGAACGCTATAATCTCAATAAATTATTCTGCCCCATCTCCGCCTAAACTGTCTAGCAAAGTCTGCATATCCTGCGAAAAGCTTCCATCTTTGATACTTGCTACGGTGCCATCAACACCGTCTAAATCAACAGTTACTTCTGGTTTTAAAGCCGTTTCAAAATCTCTACTCGTAACTGTAGAAGCATCACCATCTAAAGCGGCTAACTGAACTAAGTCAGCATTAGTGAACTTGCCATCCTGATCACGATCTAGACCCTCTCTGATATCGCCTTTTGCCCCAGCTATAGAACTTTGGTCATAGTTATAGAAAACGCTATTTACAAAATTCTGAGCTTGACGCGATTGTTCAACCGAAATTGGACTGGGATTCGCTGCCGCATCATTCCATTCACGGGCTGCATCTTCACGATCATAAGCGAGTTGCTGGCTCGCTAAATTCTTTTCTTCAAACGATAACGCTCCGTCTTGAGGTGATTTATCCGAATTTCGCATTTCAAACGTATCATCAAAACCAACACCCCATTCATTTTGAGATTGAAGCGGATAGCCTTTAGCACTGGGGTTTTCTTGAAGCCCATCACTGGTTTTCAACACAGCTTTAGCATCACCCAATGAAAGGTTAAATGCGTACCTTTTTCGTGCATCCGCGTCACTTAAACCAGATAAATCCATCGTTTCCCCAATCATTTCAAATAGCTTCCAATACTATTATTAAAACAAAATACAAAGAAAACGTGCGTTATTATTTCAGACGAATACTACACTTACCAATCAAATAAGTCTTTGAATTCATCCATAATATTTTTTATAAACGCCTCAAGCTTAACAGGATCTAAAAATTCTGTTCCCAGGTCA
>CAYGPY010000412.1:0-1846 GCA_964351765.1 uncultured Vampirovibrionales bacterium | reverse complement strand
GGATGAAGCCCTCCACTGGTATCAGAAAACATTGGCACGCCATCCCGGCAACGAGGATGCCCGCTATCAGAGTGCTCGCATTCTAGAGCAACGCGAAGACTACGACCGCGTGCAATCACTCTATGAAACGCTACTTTCAATGAATCCCAATGATGCCTATCTGCATTGCAACTTAGGTAATGTGGCCTTCTATCAAAACGATCAAGAGACGGCCTTATCGCACTACAAAATGGCGTATGCATTGGGTCACGATGATAAATGGCGATCATTATTAGCGCAAAGTATCGGTAACATTTATAACGAATGCATGAATGAAACCGAGCCAGCGAAAATGGCGTATCAAATGGCCATCGATTTAAACCCAACCGAAATCGATAACTACGTGCATCTTGGCTTGTTGTATTACAAGCACGATGACTACACCAATGCGGAGCAAGTCTATAAAAAAGCACTCACGCTCAAGCCCGGTGATCCCTCATCGTCAAAAGTGTACTCTAATATGGGCTATTTACGCTGGATTCAAGGTGATGTGAATGGCGCAGTTCGCTATTATGAGAACGCCATTAACGTCAATCCTGAATACGAAATTGCTTACAACAACTTGGGTGTTTTGTATTTAGACACTCTGGGTGACGTTCGCCAAGCGATTGCCTTGATGGAAAAAGCCGTTGTATTGAACGAACATTATGCTCTGGCTTATTACAATCTTGGCCGTGCTTACAGCTTTATGGAAGAAACCGTTGAAGCGGCTCGCTGTTACCAACAGGCTCGACGTATTAACGCCAACACAAAAGAATTAGATAACGACGAACTTGATGCACGCATCAACTACCTGTTTGAAACACCGGTGTTCTCAAGTTCTGTACCCGATAGCTTTAGCTTATCGACAGACACCTTCCCCGACACAGAGGATGGTCCGCCTGACGATTGGTACGAGTCGGCCTAGCTAAAAAAATATAAAGATGTAATAGGAAGAAGAAAAAGAAAAAGAAGAAAAGAAGAGAAAACAAAAACCGATAAACAATAAGAAAAAACCACACAAAAAAGACGCCCGAACAAAAACCGTTCGCCGCCTGTGTGCCCTTTCATCAGGATAGCCATGTTACTGACAGTTTGAAACAAAGGATAAAAAACAAAGTTCTAAATAAAAAAACATAACATCCATATTGAGACATCTTGAGCATAGAATACTCAATATACAGACCGAATGGTCACCTTTGTTTCAAACGTCAGCAACATCGCAACATTTAAGGTAAGCCCTAAAAAACAAACCGCAACCACAATTTTAAAAAGTTTATACAAGTTTAGTTAGTGACAAATTAACTAATAACTAAGGCATACCTAGCCCTCCAGAAGTCAATGATTGACCAAAGAGGGCTTTTTATTTGGAAATAAATAATCACGTTAAAGGTAAACTAATATACCATCACCACTATACCCAAATCAGGTAGGTTAAAGCTATTTTTCTTGGCCGACACGGATGTCGGTGGCGGTTGAGCGCACAGGAAGTGCGATCGAAACCGTAAGAAAAATAGCTTTAACCTACCTGCTCCCCCGAGCGTAAAAATCAAAAACTAAAAACTAGAGCGAAAAAACATGCCCCGGTGCCAGTTCATCAGTCGTTTTAAAATGCAGTTTGGCTACTTCAGCCAACGCGTCAGCCCCACGATCTGCAACCAACATACGCGCCTGCGACTTCACCTTGGCACTCGCCCCAAGCGGTAAGTCCACACCCACCTTGTTCGATAAGGTTCTAATTTTCTCAACAAATCGCCACCGCGCAACCACACTCGCCGCAGCCACAGCAATGTTTGCTTCAGCACGGGGGGTTTGCTTTAGATCAATC
>CAYGPY010000411.1:1598-1847 GCA_964351765.1 uncultured Vampirovibrionales bacterium | reverse complement strand
GAACTACGGCCTGAACTTCTTCTACACTGGCAGGTGCGACGAACCCTGCAGCGATTGCGTCACCTTCAGCATCCGGGCTGTAAGCGTCGATATACGCACGACGATCCGCTACTGCCGTTGAGGCCCAACGGCTACCAACGATGGCAGAGAACTGTTTCATTGCTCTGTCAAATGACATTGCCAGACTCCTGTATTCCCGTACTTAAATGCCAGGCGCTGAGAACCTGTCCACCCGCTGGATACCTTATG
>CAYGPY010000411.1:1062-1588 GCA_964351765.1 uncultured Vampirovibrionales bacterium | reverse complement strand
TCTTTCCGCCAGGCGACAGCCAGTGCTTCTTTGAGTTGTTTTAGGCTCCAGTTTTTATCCAGTGAAACGCCTCTGATTTCCTTGCCGTAGTTCCATATTAGTCCCTGACCACGACTAAACTCCTCCAGGGCAAAGCGATGTGATTCCAAAGTGAGTCCAAACACCTGCGTAGACGCCTTGCGGATGTTGACTGCTAAATATTCAAACCAGATTTCGCTTATATCATTTCCCCATATGGGACTAGTGAAACCAAGCTGGTTCTTAATATCAAAAGCCGCAGCCTTCGTGAGCATGCCAGGTGATGTGACAAGCAATTTGAATTGACTATCTGCACACGGATGTCGGTTTGCTGTAGCAGCTAGTGTAGTCTGCAGACCACAGGACAGGCTGACTGAAACACCAGCCAGGCTATTTAAGAATTCACGTCGATGCATATTTTCAAGAGGCACTGATTAGTCAACTGCAATTTTACCCTTATGCGGACAAAAAATCCGCTTCATCCGGTTTGTAGTGACCTAGAAGACCA
>CAYGPY010000411.1:0-1052 GCA_964351765.1 uncultured Vampirovibrionales bacterium | reverse complement strand
TTCATCCAATAATTCGATCACCATGGCGATACCTGGAAGGTTAATATCAAGATCCCGTTTGAGACGGACGGCTATTTGTGTTCGCTTGATCATTAATCCATTAAAACGCCAACGAAAGGGTGAGTTCTTTTCTACAGGTTCGATTACACCTTCTTCAACCAGAATGGCAATGAAGCGTGAATCGACATCGCAAATGCGACACATTTCTAACATACTGAGTTCCATGTTCGCATCCATCAATTTTGCCGCATATGCTTGATCGGGTGAGTTCATTTTACACCTCCATTTTTTCACGCGGATTAAAGGGCATTGTTTTCTCCATATTACGATAGCATTCCTTCTCTTCTTCACTTTGGGCTTCAGGTAGTACGATGCTAATTACTGCGAATAAATCACCGGGAGGAGAACTCGGCAGTCCTTTTCCGCGTAGACGTAATTCATTTCCATTTTGACTTCCAGCCGGGATAGTGAGTTTGAGTTTACCGGCAAGGGTGGGTACGGTAACTTTCGCGCCTAACGCCGCTTCCCAGGGTGAGACAGGTAAATCAAAATACAGATTATTCTTATTTATCCGGGACCCGGCTTGTGCATTTATACTGACATTCAGAAAGAGGTCCCCTGAGGCCCCGTTGCCTTCGCCTTTTTGTCCCTGTCCTTTTAATCGCACCCGCTGTCCATTGCTTACACCTGCAGGTATTCGAACATTCAGACTACGCTCTATCAGATGAGGGTGACCTTGATCAGTGGTTGCCCAGGATTGAAGAGAAATGGTCCGACTGGTACCGTTATAGGCTTCCTTTAGTGAAATGCTAATATCTGCGTAATCATCCTGGCCTCGCCAGCTGGTTTTATGCCTTCTCTGTCTGGCAAAGTCGCCAAATATATCCCCGAATACATCGCCTGTATTTTCGGCATTCTGTGCCCGGCCAGTATTAGTGTATGGTCGTTGACTACCAAGTCCTTGTTCAAAGGCGGCTTTCCACTGCTCCCCATAATTATCATAAGCCTGACGTTTTTTTTCATCCTTCAGAACGTCGTATGCTTCTTGTAAT
>CAYGPY010000410.1:0-1850 GCA_964351765.1 uncultured Vampirovibrionales bacterium | reverse complement strand
CTCCTGTGCTTTGGTGCCCGATCATTAAAACGCATTAAAGCTTGAAGCCACAGCATCTTCTTTCTACAATAAGAACACAAATTAAATTGAGACGTATCGGAGACACACATCCATGGGCTATACCAGTAAATTATCCGCTGAAGACCACAAGAAATCGAAAAACTTTGCGATTATTGCCTATGTGGGCGTGATGATGGTTTTTATGACCATTATTGCTGTTGCTGTGACGGTTACCATGCAACAAGAAGCAAGCAAAACCAGCTTTAAGGCTATCAAGGTCAGTAAGCCCATCTCCTTCTTTGATAAAACCTATATGAATGATGAAGCAAGCAAAACAACCCCTATTAAAGAGGCGAAGTAAATCTATTCCTTATCCCAAGAATGATTTATTTTAAAGGCTTTTGAAACACCATCACGTACTCGTGCTTAAAGATATAAAAACCACCTGCAAGTGCTCTGTAACGCCAGAGATTACTCGTGCGTCCTTTGGCTTTTTCATTACCGCTGATGTTTTTTACGATGATCGACTTGGTTTTAAAGCCTACTTTATTCATACGATCAAGGCAATAGAAACCCAGCGGTACTAACTCACCACCAGCGTATTTATCGCCAATCACCACAGCCGCAAAACGACCAGGCTCAAGCGCATCATAGGCCACTTGGCAAACGCGTTCCCACATTTCTAAAAAGGTATCCGTATCCGGTGCGTTGGATAAACACTCTTCGCGCTCAGAGAACTGAATAATATCAGCATAGGGCGGATGTAAAAATAAGAATTGCGCTAAATCTTTGTCAAAATGGGTCTTCAACGATTGCTTAATCGCCTTACTGGTGTTCTTAATATCACCGCTATCACCGTTAATGACATCCACATGACGTGGTTTTTTCTTTGAGTTTGTTTTTGATGACTTGGTGTTCTCTCTATAGAGTTTGCCTTGTTCATCCAATTTTTGCAGCACGTACTCAGCCAGTTCAGGCTTTAATTCAACACCAATCGCACGTCGGTCCATATTGACGGCTTCAATGGCTGACGTACCTGATCCTAAAAATAAATCCACAATCACATCACCAACTTTGGTATAGCGGGTGAGAAGTTGCGTTAAAATCTGTGGGACACAATTCCCGTGATAATCCAGTTGATGGCCTTGGCTTTTACCCCGTCCATCAATCTGCCACAATGTGCCCGTTTCAACGTGTTCATAATCACGCCATTCATCCAGCTGAATATCACTATAAGCCAGCTCCCGAGGTGGTCGCTTACGTGCTTTCTTCGCTAAATTATCTGCGCCAGCAGAAGCAGCTGTGGGTTTTTTGGTCTTTTTCGCCTTAATAGACGCCTCAGACGCAGTGGTCTTAGGCAATCGCTTTGAAGCAACTTGACGCTTATTTGGTTTTGGGGATGAAGGTGCCATACTCCTTCATTTTAGGAAAAAACAACGTCATTCCACATCCATGAGATAGAGGAGATCAGGATAAAAACGCCTCTCTTTTCACGGGATCGTTTCCTTTTTGACTCTGCTTTTATTACAATAGTCGATACTATGAAAACCTACCTCTCACTTGACGATTGGGCCCGCTCCCCACAAGCCCACAATAAAGCCCCCACATCCGTGGCTCTTGGCATGTTTGACGGTGTCCACCTCGGCCACCAACAAGTCCTGAGTAAGGCGTTGCATCAAAGCGACCCGCGCTATTTACTACATTCGGTTGTGTTCACGTTTTCCAATCACCCACAAGAACTCATTTCTAAAAAAACGCCACCAATGCTCACCACGGTTGAAGAGCGCCTGCGTTGCTTTGAAATGATGGGCTTTGACTCGACGCTGATGATCCCCTTTACCCAAGAGATG
>CAYGPY010000409.1:0-1851 GCA_964351765.1 uncultured Vampirovibrionales bacterium | reverse complement strand
TTTGATTATGCGTGTTGGTTTTAGATCCGGTGGTGGGGTTAAGGGTTTTGTGTTCCCACTTTTGACGTGAATCACAGCCACAGGCTCATTAAGATAGAGCAATTTTTGGGCTGAAGCTTCAATGTTTTTAAAGGAGCGAATACGATCGAGTTTGACCTGAAGCTCTTTGTTTTCTTCATCCAGCTCTCGGTTTTCTTTGCTGGTTAAATTGATGTTGGATTTAATTTGAACCGTAATACCGTACAAAATAATGCTGGTCATCATTAAAATAGCCAGCCCTAAAAAGAAAAGCTTGTTCACGGAGCCAAGCCATTTCTGTGTTTTTTCAGGTTCAAAATTTCCTTGAATTAACAAGTTATTGGGCTCACTGGCGTTCGATGACGAAGAGCCGGATGGCGGTTGTTTGGATGGTGGTTGTTTGGACGTCATTAAAATACTCAACGTAACCGTTGTTTCGCCTCTGCAGGCAAAAACAACGTCGTCACTCTCTCTATTGGATTAATAACTAGTGATTTACATTATTATAACGTCGAAATGGGGATGGCGGCATGCTTTTTTCGATATGTTACAGGTGTGTTTTGGATTCTTGTTTAAGCCAGTACCGTGTTCACCACGTTACCTTTTAAGTCGTAAGGGGTCACTTGGTTGATTTTAATTTCAACCAGCTCACCCGGAATAACCTGACTGCAATCTTTAGGGAGTTTTGCTAACACCTGATTGTCGACTTCAGGGGCATCCCACTGCGAGCGACCCACGACCATGCCGAGTTCGTTAATCATATCTACTAATACAGGAATGGTTTGCCCAATCATTGCTTGGTTCTTTTCATAAGAAATCTGTTGTTGCAGGGCCATTAACTCATTGCGTCGAGCCTTAATGGTGGCTTGGGGTACTTTGCCGTCAAGGGTTTTACTGTGAGCCGTATCCACGTCAGAGTATTCAAACACGCCAAGGCGATCAAAGCGAACTTGCTCAATGGCATCACGCAGATGCTCGTGTTGCTCGTCGGTTTCACCAGGGAAGCCACTAATAAAGGTGGTACGAATTTTAATACCTGGCACCACACCGCGAACCCAATCGGTAAACTCTTTCAGTTCAGTCATTGGACGATGCATGCGCTTAAGTACTTCTGGATGGCTATGCTGAAGTGGCACATCCAGATACTTAACGACCTTATCGCAATCACGAATAGTTTCAAGAAGCTCTTGGGTTACAAGACTTGGGTAGGCATACATAAAGCGAATCCACGTGAGTTCTTCAATTTTATTGAGCTCACGCAGTAACTCCGCCAAGTTGGCACCAATGTCTTTCCCGTAGCTGGTGTTATCTTGACCCACCAAGACCACTTCGCTAATGCCTTTTTGAGCCAGTTCGCGACAGTTATCAACAATGTTTTGGACACCACGGCTTCTAAAGGCCCCGCGCATACTTGGGATAATGCAGAAGGCGCATTTAAAATCACAGCCTTCAGCAATTTTTACGTATGTCCAGCTACCCAGAGTAATGTGTCGACGGGTGCTGTCTTCTTCAAGGATATAGGTAGGGTCTTGTTGCATTGCTAGCACGCGCTCGCCCGATTCCACTCGTTTCATAACCTCGCCAATTTCGGCCACGTTGTTAATACCCACAACGGCCTTGGCCTCAGGAAAGAGCTCCATCAGGTCTTGCTGAAATTTTTGAGCCAGACAACCGGTTACAATGAGCTCCTTACCACCTTCGGCGATGTTGGCGAGCACTTGCACTGATTCTTCTTGCGCTTTTTCGATAAAAGCACAGGTATTTACCAGCACCATATCGGCTTCGGCCTCATCGGCCACAATTTCGTAGTTCTCTTTGTCCAAAATACCCAGC
>CAYGPY010000408.1:0-1870 GCA_964351765.1 uncultured Vampirovibrionales bacterium | reverse complement strand
TCCAAACGCCGTTCTTCTTTCAGGCGTTCTTCCTCGCGATATCGCGACACGATGCTCGCCACAAACTGAGGATCTTTCATTTCGTGCAATTCCGAGGCAATACCCCAATTGCCTTTTTTGCCTTGGGTGATAATCATTTCGGTACGCTCGACAGAGCTACCAAAATTATCGGCGTTAACGTCATCGTTTTTATTCACGGTGTAAAAATTCACGCGAATCTTGTCTTGGCCTTCATCATGGTAGACCACCATCTGGTAATCCCACTGAATCTGATTATCTTCGGCCACTTTTAACATGGCCTCGAGGTACTTACGCTTCAGATGCTTCGGTACTTCAACTGGCTTGGTGCCGGGGGTTTGATACTTGATCGCCGCACCACCGTGATACAGCGTGTAGAGCTTGATGTCGTAGCGGTTCATGTATTTTTGATACATCTGAAATACACCGATTGCCTTCTCTAGATGAGCTTTATCAGTGGCTGTCACATCGACTTCAACGGTTCCGTTAAGCCCGGCACTACTGCCGATAGCGCCACTGTTTGTACTGCCTTGAAAGCCAACAGGGGTGGTGTCCAGAATGGCTGGTGAATCCGAGGAGGAGGTTGATACAGCTGGTTGTGGGGATGCCTGAAATAGACTGTCATCATTGGCCGGATAAGTATTACCATCCATCGCATCAGCAAAGCCAATCATAGGGGTTACGGCAATCATAGAAAGCGTTATGGCACTTGCTAACATGCGGTTTAATGGGCTCAAATATCTCATAGGTCGTATCCTCAAAGGTGTAATCTCAAATCGATTTATCGCTATCTTTTATATCGGCACGTCAAACCAAATATTGAATAAATCGATTCTGAATTGATAAAAAAGTCTCAAACCAGAGATGAGAAATGATATTGGATTATCCGAAAAAAACTAAAAATCACGCTAAAAAAGCATTCAAAACAGTACAAAAAACGCCAAAAAAGAGCTAAAAACACTCATTTTTTGACGTTTTTTAATCTTACAATCCAATATTTCGGATAATCCAAAAAACCAGCTCTGAATAAAGCTAAAACCTAGGCCACTCTAAGCGTTAGGCACTTTGATGAGCCGCCTGATTTCAGAAATTCGCTCAGATCAACCTGAATCACATTAAAACCACGACTTCTTAATTCATCGGCTAATTTGGAAGAGCCTTCATTAAAAATAACCGTGTCATTAATATTGACTGAGTTGCACGCAAAGCGACTGGCCTCTTCAGGGGACACAGCAATACGCTTGTCTTTAGGCACGTTAGCCTCAATCACGGCGTTCCCATAGGCATCAAACGCCGCTGGCGAGTAAATAAAGTGACCATCAGCCAATGGGCAAATGCAAACATCCACGTGATAAAAGCGCTTATCAATGAGTTCTAATGACAGCACAGGCAAACCCGTTTCAGTTGAGAGCAAGCTGTGTGAGGCAATGTTAGTACGGGTTTTGTACCCAGCAAAAACACGATCAAACGGCGTCTCTGAGCCCAAGCCACTCCACACAAGGGCATCACCGGCACCTTCAAAAAAGATGTCATCGGGCATCGTCACCACGTCAAAACCGTGTGCCTTAAACCAATCGGCGCAATAGGGCTCTTCGCCTTGGCGCTCTTCGTGTTTATAGTGGGCAATAATGGCTTTGTTGTTATAGACAAAGGCCGCGTTAGCCGTAAAAACTAAGTCAGGTAGCTCTTTTACCGGATCCATCAACAACACATCAGCGCCAACCTGCTTGGTGATGGCATTGTACAGATTTTCCCACTGCTTACGGGCTAAATCCACATCGCACGTTACGTTTTCCATCCATGGATTAATAGCATAGGTCACGTCAAAATAATCCGGTGGGCACATTAAGAT
>CAYGPY010000407.1:0-1884 GCA_964351765.1 uncultured Vampirovibrionales bacterium | reverse complement strand
CATCATTGATATCTCTCAGCCTGTAAACACAGGATCGGCTTGCTTTGCGGGTGACGTGCCTTTTTCAATCAAGCACACCCTCACCACCGAAGACACACAACTTTTAAACTTATCCGCCTTTACCATGAGCCCCCACGTGGGCACCCATGCCGATGCACCCTTACACATTGCCGGAAGTTACTCTAAAGACAGCGACACCCAAACGATGTCAGCAGCTAATTTGGCGCTCAATCCTTTTTTAGGTGAGGCCTTCGTTATCGATGTTTCAGGGAACGCTGAATACCGACAACCCATTACACGTGAGCAGGTTCAACTCCATCTAGACAAACACCCCAACATTAAACGCGTGCTGTTAAAGACATTACAACACGTTCAGCCTGAGCAGTTTGATGACGCTTACGCTTCGATTTCACCCGACTTAGCAACCTACCTTGGTAGTAAAGAGATGGTACTGGTAGGGCTTGATACGCCGTCGGTGGATCCCATTGATTCCAAAACGCTCGACACGCATCATATTCTGCACAAGGCAAATCTGGTGTGGCTAGAGAACTTGGATTTAAGCCAAGCTTCAGCAGGAGTTTATACACTCATTGCCCTGCCCCTTAAATTTACAGAGCTTGAAGCCTCGCCGGTTCGTGCCGTATTGCTTCAGTAAAATCAAATCAACTAGGTCAGTCTACTTATTTTATTAGCTCTTTTTTATTAATCAGATCCATAACGACTCACCGATACTAGTCAGACGGTTATAAAGCATCGTCACGAATACATCAACGTGGTGCTGCAGAAGGATAGTGCTTACACATTGATTCTTGCAAGTCGAAACAAAACACTGATTTATACCCGTATGGGAGAGTGTCACACCAGCAACAACCCAAATGAACTATTAACATGCTCTGGCTTGGGATCCTGCATTGGTCTGATTGCCTATGATTATATGCACCGCATTGGTGGTAGTATCCATGTGGTATCACCCAAAAGCCCTGAGGGGTATCGATCTGAAAACAGAGATAATAATGCGGGTCATTATGCTGATATTACCATCCCACATTTGCTTAATGCCTTAAGAACAATGGGAGCTGACCGAATGAGTCTTCAGATTTATGTTGCAGGCGGGGCTCAAATGTTTAAAAGCAATGCGGGTTTACACCTTCTCGATCTCACAACGCAATCCACCGATACGATTAATACAGGACTGCGCAATATTATCGCCGTTAAATCTGCGCTAAAAGAGCATCGACTCATCCTGTTAAAATCAGACACCGGAGGCCACGAGCATCGCACCTTAAAGCTTGATATTGAAACAGGCCATGTGAGTTTGCAGGTGGGTTCAACGACAAAGTCACCTTGGTAATAACAACTTAGCAATACACCGCTTTAAGCAACGCTATGTTTGATTTATAGTAGGGCTATAGTTTCAGTAAGTGATATAAAGGAAGCCCTACCATGAGTGATTATTACGATTTTAACCGTACTGAAGTGGTTAGTATACTCAACAAAATTCTAGAGACTGAACTCTCTGGTGTTGTTCGCTATACCCACTATTCCTTTATGGTATTTGGCCCTCATCGTATTCCCATTATTGATTGGCTTCGTCAAAACGCAACCGAATCCATGCTTCACGCTACGGAAGCGGGCGAATTGATTACCCACTTAGGTGAGCACCCGTCTCTAAGTATAGGCAAATTACTTGAATCCCATCAGCACGACACCGAGAGCATTTTACGCGAATGTCTTGAGCACGAAGTCGTATCACTCAAGCTTTACCGTGAGCTTCTTGAACTTGTTAAAGACAAGTCCGTTATGTTTGAAGAGTTTGCTCGCAAAATGATTTGTGAAGAAGAAACGCACACCGGCGAAGTTGAGAAAATGATCGGCCACCCAGGC
>CAYGPY010000406.1:0-1908 GCA_964351765.1 uncultured Vampirovibrionales bacterium | reverse complement strand
GGCCCTGAGGTGAGTTCCTCGACGGTATGCTCAATTTTATTGCCATCAAGATCAAAGACCGTAATGCCATCAGGGCGCAACTCGGCAATTTCACGATCGCGTAAGTAGACAATTTTTTCGGTGTGCTGAGCCAAGGCCACCGCATCACTCGCTACAATATATTCGGTTTCGCCAATACCTAGAACCAATGGCGCTTGGTTGCGAACAGCATACAGGCGATCGGGATTTTTGCGGGAAATAACCGATAGGGCATAAGCGCCTTTTAATTTTTTAAGTGCCTTTTGAATGACAGATAAAAAATCGTCATCGGTCTTGGCAATATGTTCAAGCAGTTGCACCACACACTCGGTGTCGGTGTCGGATTTAAACGTGTGGCCTAAGCCTTCAAGCTCACGACGGAGTTCAAAAAAGTTTTCGATAATGCCGTTGTGCACAATGGCAACATCATTGTCTTGACCAATATGTGGGTGGGCATTGTTATCGGTTGGGGCACCGTGGGTAGCCCAACGAATGTGGCCAATACCAATTTTAACGGCATCGGATTTATTTGTTTTTTGCAATGCGGCGGCTTCTTCGGGCGAATCCATCTTGCGAGAAAATTCTTTAGGCAGAATATTTTCAAGGTTAATGAGTTTACCAGAGGATTTATACACGTGCAGTAAATTATCGTCACCCAAGTACGCCACGCCTGCTGAGTCGTAACCACGATACTCCAAAAAGCGAAGACTATTAATGATGAGAGGAACCGGAGACCGGCGACCAATATAACCAACAATGCCACACATAGCGTGTACTTCCTTTGTTTAATTCAATGGGAACCTGCTGAGATAGAATAAACACCAAACAGAAATGAAATTGCCTCAAATTGCCTTACGATAAATGCTTAGAGCGGTAAATGTATCTGTCCATGATGCGAAAAAACCAGCCGAATGGCAATACATAAAAATATTAAGTTATTCCATAGAGAACTTAGGACGGAGTAATGCTAAAAAGTTTCCAAAAAGAAAGAGGTCTGAGGTGATTAGCCTGCTGTAACAGCAAAGTAATGACCAGACCTCTACGGAAGCAATATCTCTAAAAATTGGATACAGGCATTTGACGTTTAAGATACGTGTCTGTGGCGTATGGAATTTAAACTTTTTGCTTAAATTTTTATTTATTCTCTAGTGAAATCTCTCTGTATAAATTTATATCGTAAACAAACTGCGAATACCAGTTTCATCATTGGTAAGCACATACAAGCGATCGCCCTCTTCTAGGAACTCGCTTTCTAAATTCATGTAGGCCGTGTCGCCTTTAATCAAGCACAACACGCTGGTCGTTTCAGGTAAAGGAATCGACGCCAACAGTTGGCCTTTGGCTGGGGATACCTGTGAAATGCGAATTTCAACGAGCATCAAGCCTAGTTTTTTTAGCTCAAATAAACCGGCCATATCACGGGGTGATAATTGCGATTCCTTTTTAGTGTTTGTGGTTGATTTTGGTGCGGATAATACCATGGTGCAGTTAGCCCTCTCACTCATGTATCTCTAATCGGTAGTTTATTCAGTTGTTATTCTCTTTTTTGAAGCTGACGAGGTGTTGTCTCTGAATCCGTATATCTCTTGAAATCTCTCTAAAAGATTTTTTTACTAGGTTGTTTTTTAAAAAATTAAGGCGAAGGGGTCAGCTCTTCTCTTTTTTATCTCTATACCTTTGTATCAGGAACACGATCACAAAAAAAGATCTGTATTTTATACACTTACCTGTTTTGTCTTTTCATGTTTTCTTGAAAGCCTCTCTGAGCCGGCATTTTTAGCGATGTTTTATTTGTAACAAGATCGTTGTTGATGGGCGTGAAACGCAAGAAATGCCTCTGTTTTTTTGTTATGGTAGTCGCAGTTGTAAGCGTATTGGAAACCCTATGTC
>CAYGPY010000405.1:0-1908 GCA_964351765.1 uncultured Vampirovibrionales bacterium | reverse complement strand
GTGTTTATTCTATGTTGGTTCAAGTGTATAATAACCAAACTACGGATTAAATGAAGTTGGCAACTTACTTCAGTTTTACGTTTATCTCAGCCACTTCAAACTTAAAGGATAGCGCATCATGTTTGGTGGCGTATCTCGACAATATTGGTATTGCAGCGGTGAATCCACTTTAAAAAAGTCTAAGTTTAACGAAGACGTGGGTAACAAACGTGCTTCAACGCGCCTATACGTTGAGCGACAGGATCAAGCGACGCGTCAACAACTGCAACCACTGCCTCAATGGCTGGCCAAGCCCTTAAATATGTTGGCCAACGTGGTAAGACAAGTCGTTAAATTTCTGCAAAAACCCATTCAAATCATTCAAAACTTTGCTAAAGCCATGGTTAAACCAATGATGCAGTTTACCAATGGTGTCAAGGCGGCTGTTAAAAAGGCAAAAGAAGCAGTAGCCAATGTATTAACCTTCTTTTTTGGCCATAAAAAAGATAAAACCAAAGAAAAAGAAGAGCGTAATCGCCACGACATTCACCTTGAAAACAAATTTGGTGAAGAAAAAGTCGAAGCCGCCGAGGGGTCCTTAATGGGTGGCGGTAAGTAATAGCATCGTTATATGAGTGCTTGATTGACGTTTGATTAAACGTCAATCATAAAGCTGGTCACGTAATTGGTTAGCCGAAAAATCAGAAATACGCCACCAAGGTTACGGTGTAACTTTAATAGTGCGCGTTCACCCTTCATTATTTTAAAACCAAGAACGGTCAATACACCATAAAGCACAATGGTTATCAATGACACGGTGATATGAAAGAGAAGCAACTCTCTTCCAATAGGGGCTTGTACGGATTCAGCAAACGTATTAATCGCACCACGCGTGAGTTCAATATAAAGAACCAAAACCACATCAAGAATAAAGGCGGCTAACATCACAGGTACGTGTGTTGCTACTTCCTTGCGTTTCCAAAGGCCATAAAAAATAAGACCCAAAATAAAGGTGGATACAGCGTGGGATACGGTAGGGGATAAAGCGGGGAAAAACGTCATGACCAGATGCCTTTATACTATTAAACGAGTGAAATGTAGAACGAATCACGTTAAAACAAATCACCTACCCCATTAAAACGAATTAAGCAGGATAAAACCATAGCCAATAAGCATTAACGAGTAGGGCTAAATAACCTCAATATTATACGACAAAGCCTAAGCGAGTTTTCTAAGCATCTGCGGACGACGAGAAACACCATAAACAATAGCTTGTACACCAAAACCAATGGATAACATCGGCCATTTTACAACAGCAAGGGCTTTTGGTAATTTTGAGCCTATTTTATTAAAGGGGCTTGCCAACATCCGAACCCACCGTGACTGACTTGTGGTACGTTGCACATCGGCATAATATTTTACGGCTTTGTCTACTTTGCCTCTGCGTTTAATAAAAAGACGGTTACTAATGGATTTAAGATCACTAGGGTCAAGTAATTCAGAGATGCCCATTTCTTTCATCAGGCGCACTTTACCGTCTTTCATCACATGAAGTTGTTTCAATGTGTCGTCTTGTGGCATTTTGCTGGTATTAAACAACTCAAAGATAAAGCGATTCCAGTTATTACGGATGTTGTGGGCTTGAACATTCTTCATTTTAACCTTTTTGCCCGCAACAACACGGCCATCGTTCCCCACAGCTGCTTTTTTAAGCGCTAAATAGCGAGACATAACACCCGTGTTTTTATCTAACACGCCTTCAGTAATCAGTTTTTCAACACGCTTTTCACCCATTTTTTCGAGACCCATAGAGGCTAAAATGGTAAATGGCGCTGCAATCAAGCCTGGAACAGGGATGAGCACGGGTAGATTCACTAAGAAAGGTAAGGCATCTTGCAGCATAAAGGCTGAAATAATACGCCTTTCTTT
>CAYGPY010000404.1:0-1918 GCA_964351765.1 uncultured Vampirovibrionales bacterium | reverse complement strand
AAGTTCATCCGACTTACGTCCATTAGCACGTAGGCCTTGTTCGGTAACCATCGGACGCATGAGAGGTTTTTCAACTTTCTTGAAGGCGTTACCAATGTGGTCAATTCGTTGATGAGCACCAACAAATACCTTCATCGCGTTGTCTTCAGGAAGTGCAGCAAACGCTTCTTTCATTTTATCTCTGGTTGCTTTAATGCCCGCTTTACGCGCATCACGATCGAAGTTGTGGTACGCCGTATTAACGTCCGCTTCAACGTGATCAGCAACAAACTTGTTCACCGCATCAATGTCGGCTTGAAGTTCGTTTACGTATTCTTGTTGAACAACGCCACACTCGTCGCGGAATTCAAGCTGAACTTTAACCTGTTCTTTAATATGCTTGTGAGCAAAGTCAAGAGCGGAGATCATATCTTCTTCAGAAACGAAGGTCGAACCCGCTTCAACCATCATGATCGAATCCGCTGTACCGGATACAACCAAGTCAAGGTCGCTGGCGTTAGATTGATCAAAGGTTGGGTTCAATACAAATTCGCCATCAATGCGGCCAACGCGCACAGCACCCAAAGGACCGCCAAAAGGTAATCCTGAAAGAACGAGCGCCATTGAAGCAGCCATAATAGCCAATACATCCGTTTGGGTTTGACCGTCACTGCTCATTGGATTCGCAACAACTTGAACGTCGTTACGGTAGCCTTCAGGCCATAATGGGCGGATAGGACGATCCATCAAACGACACGTTAGAATCGCGCGCTCACTAGGACGGCCTTCACGTTTAAGGTAGCCACCGGGTAAACGGCCTACACTATACATTTTTTCTTCAAAATCGCAAATCAATGGGAAAAAGTCGATGCCCTCACGAGGAGAGTCACTACCTGTTGCCACAACCAGAACACTGGTTTCACCGGTGGTTAGTAAAACACTACCGCCAGCGGATTGAGCCAGACGGCCGGTTTCCATTGTGATCTCTTGATCACCAATCTTAAAAGATTTCGTCTTCACTTCGTAAAGTGGTTTAACTTCTGTCATTGTTTTATTCTCTTTTCTGTCTTCTTTTATTTAACGTTTAACAAATTATGTTGAGACATATTATAGGACAAACACGCGTAAAATGCTCGAAAAAAGCCTTAAAAACAAGCAAAAAAGAGCCGAAAACACACGAAAAAACGCAAAAAACGACCGTTTTCGAGGTGTTTTTTGCGTTTATTTTGATTAAAATCGACGATTATTTACGCAGATTTAATGTTTTCAAAAGCTCAGCATATTGCTCAGGTGTGCGGTTCTTTTTGATGAAGTTCATCATCCGACGACGCTTACCAACAAGCATCATCAAGCCACGCTGACAAGCGAAGTCTTTTTTGTTCTTTTTAAGATGCTCGGTCAACTCAGCGATGCGCGTTGTATAAATAGCCACCTGCACTTCAGCCGTACCGGAGTCCTTGTCAGACTTGCCGAATTGGCTTGCGAGTTCTACTGTTTTCTCTTTTGCTAATGCCATAATGTATGTATCACCTTATGTTGTAAAAACTTGTAAGACCTGTAAAACGAGTTGTTTCGCTTCGTCTTATGTTCCTGATAAAATAGCGTGAACAAAGTCCCAATTCAACTAGGAATTCTATACGATATTCGATAGTACCATCTGGATTGTTCTGGACACAATGAAAAGCGAGTGATAGCAGTGCATACATCGATAGCACCACTGAACCTCAGATTGTAATCGAAAGACACAATGCTTGCAACCCTTTAACCTTAGCAAGTCAAAGACCCCTCTTTAAAGGAATTTTTTAGCCCCATGTCTTCTTCAAGCCCCACCCTTAAAAAGCCCCTTCTTCAGCCGATTCAAGCGTTTTTAAACGTTGGGTTTATCCTTGGTTTAAGCCTTCTGCTGATTACAGCCAGTGGTTGCAACGCGATCAAAAAG
>CAYGPY010000403.1:0-1928 GCA_964351765.1 uncultured Vampirovibrionales bacterium | reverse complement strand
TGATGGTGGCGGTGATGGGGTTACTAATGCTGGTGGTAAAAGTTTCATCATTTTCATCTAAAGGCGCATCTGTTAACGCAACGACGGGAATGGTTGTGGTCAGCTCTGAGGCCGCAATGGTTCCACTTCCCGCACTCACCCCGGTGTAATCAGAGCCATCAACAGCTTGAGAGGGAATAGTGAACGTGTCGTAATCAAACGTCACGTTGAGTCCACTGATGGCAGACAGACTCACCACAAAACCTAGAGTGGTTCCTTCGTTGCCCGATGTGGGATAAATTGTCAGTTGCGGCACGCCATCATCGTTTTGAATGGTCATGGTGGCATCGGTATCACCAACATTTGCATTTGATAAACCAGTGAGAGAAATATCAAAAGTTTCATCTGGCTCATTGGTTGGGTCTTCCACAGAGGCCATGTTAAAACTATAAGTCAAGCTTCCCGCAGGGATGGTCTCAGTGGTGGCGGCAATGTCATTGTAATCGGTACCAGATCCAATGGCTGAGCCCGTATCAAAGCTCTCATAGGTGAAACTCACATCTAAGCCACTAATTTGAGACAAGGTCAAAATGGCAAGACCTGTGTCCCCTTCTAAGAAGGCCACATCATCTATATACAAGTCTGGTGGAGAGTCCATGTCATTGATCGTACCTGTGGCTTCCAGATCACCGTCTTGCAAATTACTTACAGAAGTAAGAGAAACTAAGTAGGTCTCATTGTTTTCATCTAAGTTGTCAGCCAGACCATGAAGGTCAACTGACGATATAGTCACACCCGCTGCCAAGGTGACGGTGGCGTTCGTGATGACTGTATAGTCTGCACCAATGGTTTCGTTATTAAATATCGCAAAGTTAAAAATGCTTTCTAACCCACTCACTTCGCTTAAACTCAAGGTATGTTGCCCCGTGGTGCCTTCATTGTAAGTGAGATCATCCACATAAATAAACGGAGCGGAATCATCATTATTAATGGTACCTGTTCCCACGTCATCTGTGCCTGCTAGCGCTATTGTGGCTCCTGAAATACTGGTCAAAGAGACACTGAATTGCTCCTGGGCTTCTAGTTTAGAGTCTTCTGTTGAAACAATGGTTATGTTACGAACAAGTGTGGCCGGAGAGATCGTCAAAGTGTCACTACCAGCGGAGTAATCGGAGTCTCCCGTGAGAGCATTCAGTGTGGCATCACCGTTGGTGCCATCATAAGATTGGTAATCAAAACTCACATCCAGGGCACTCACCTGACTGATGCTCACCACAAAGACAAGCGTGTCGCCCTCATTCACCGTGGGGCTAGAGATAAATAATTGAGGAGCACCGTCTTCATTATTAATCGTACCTGTGGCTAAATCATGGACTCCTGCAATTGAAACGGTGGCGTTATTCACTGCGCTCAAAGAGACATTTAAAGTCTCGTCAAGCTCTAGCTTCGTATCTTCTGTGGTCACAAGACTTAAAGTGATTTGCCCCTGAAGAGCCGGAATGGTCGCGCTTCCTGAAAGGGCCGAATAATCACTGTCCCCAGTCAGAGCCGTGCCATCAAAACTTTGATAAGCAAAATCCACATCTAAACCACTCACCGTATCAAGGCTGACGATAAACCCTAAGGTCTCTCCTTCATTGTCTGCAATATCAGCAATGAATATCAGCGGGGGATCGTTCATATCAGTGATGGTTCCAACCGAGGCTAAATCACCGGTTCCTGCGTTACTTACCACGGCCAAGGTGATGGAGAAATCTTCTGACAATTCATCAATGCTATCTGCCAAGGCTATCACTTGAAGATCCGTAATCGTCACACTTCCCGCGGGAACTGTCACTTGGGTGCTTGCAACCCCTGTATAATCAGAACCACCGGTGGAAGCCGTTCCATCGTATGTGGCCCAAGTGAATACGGCATCTAGGGCACTCACTTCGCTCAATGACACTGAG
>CAYGPY010000402.1:1427-1943 GCA_964351765.1 uncultured Vampirovibrionales bacterium | reverse complement strand
AACGCGCCACTTTTGTCAGATATAAAAGGAATGGAGCTTGTTTTTTTTGCGCGCCGTGGATTTAGAAACACACTCAATACTATTATGTGGTTGCGTAAGCAGTGCTTCGAGCGAATATTCGATCTACAGTCAAACGACAGAAGCAGAATATATTGCTGCCTGTCAGGCGCCCGCGACATAGTCGGTAACCACTCTCATTTTCCCTATACACATCACCCTGGCGATAAGTTTGCTGGACAGACTCACGTCGCCGACCGACACGAACAAGCTCTACTAAGCGCCGGCATTGAAATAACAGAACATCAGCCATGGCTACCGGTTAGCGACGCGGCTGAAGCGAAGGTTGCTGACTGGTTGCGCCAAAACACTTTGGAGAATACTAAACGAATATTAATTCATGCCGGAGCAAGCCGCGCTCATCCACAAAAACGCTGGCCTTATTTTGCTGAAATCGGAAAAAAACTATCCTCTAGCGGTTTTGAAATAATCTGGCTTGGCGGAAAAGAGGATGCGCAG
>CAYGPY010000402.1:0-1417 GCA_964351765.1 uncultured Vampirovibrionales bacterium | reverse complement strand
GCCCTGACTAATGACTCAGGTCCAATGCACCTTCTGTCCTGTTCCGGGCTGCCGGTGTACGCATTGTTTGGGCCGACCGACTGGCGTCGATACCATGCACTAGGTCAAATGGACAAAGTAATCAGCCTCAGCAAGCCGACAGCAGCATGGGGGGATAAAAACTTTGCCGGTATAGACAAGAACGATCTTTCCCAACTTAGCCCGGAACTGGTTTGGATTGTTCTTTCAGAACTTGAGAATATAGCTCAATAAACTGGGGAATCACGGCCTTATGACTATAGATTTGATCAAACTTTGTCGATGCCAGACTAGACTTCTGTAGTCTTAACATCTCAGAGTTCGCAGCGCTTTTTATTGCTATTGAAAGTGCGCTTACATTATTTTTTTCACATAGCCATGCCGTGTTTTCGTCCAGCACTTCCATCGGACCCTTGCAATCTGTAGAAACTATCGCGATACCGGCAGCCATTGCTTCGATGACGACGATTCCAAACGGTTCGTCCCTCGACGGTAAAACAAAAACATCTCCGTCCTGTAAAAACTCCTGTACGTCATCAACCCAGCCAACCAGTTTGATTTTCTTGCCTAATCCAAAGCGATCAATCTGAGCTTGCAATGTTTCCTGTTGCGAGCCACTGCCACCTATGCGTAGCTCGTAAACCTGTTGGTCGTTCTTATTTAGTTCTGCAAAAGCGTCTATTAAAACATCAAAACCCTTTTTTTCTACCAGTCGACCAAGAGCGCGAAGGCGAATTGTCGTATTCTCTTCTTTTGGCCTGGGCAAAACTGGTTCAAGCGGCGAAAAATGATCGATCTTCGACATCTTTTCTGCCAGGACGCCCTGCTGCAGATAATAGTTATATTGATCCTGGGTTGGTGGAACAAGCCTGGTTACATACTTATAGTACTTAGGATCAATATAGTTATGCGTGGTAACAACCAGAGGTAAGTTTAGTTTTCTACAAGCCCTGCCGGCCAGTAACGCTCCCCTGGCCAAATGAGCCTGAACCAACTCACTATTATGTTCCAGCAACAGGCTTTGTATTTTTTTAACGGCGAAAAAATCCCACGCGCCCAACACGGAAATAGTCTTCAGCCGTATTTCATCTCTTTCTTTAAGGATCTCTGCGGACTCGGAACCCGCTTGACAAATCGCCTGAACCTCCAGACCCGCAGTCGAAAAAGCTACACACATGTCTACGAACAGGCGTTCTGCCCCACCAAAACCTTTAGCTAACATTAACTGGGTTATTTTCATTCAGTTTGGTAATGCCGAGCGCACTTTAACTTCAGCGGCTTTTACCGATATGTTTCTAGCATCACCATGTTTACCCATCAGCCAATGTGGTGAAGGCCCCCAGGGCAGGCAGCGCTCGGGTTTATCGACGCTAATAAAGGTCAGTGTCGGTGTTCCAAC
>CAYGPY010000401.1:0-1947 GCA_964351765.1 uncultured Vampirovibrionales bacterium | reverse complement strand
CACTACTAGTACTGTTTGGATACTCGTCACAAACATCACCAACACCATCACTATCAGCATCAGCTTGATCAGCGTTAGAAACCAAGAGACAATTATCACTGTCGTCAGGTATAGTATCAAAGTCAGTATCGGCTATAACATCAGGCACAAGTGGTTGTAGGGGAGCTGGATTTGCAAACACTCCGCCATCATTCATCCAGCTACGTTTATCACCATTTAAATAAGCAACTAAACGATCCACAGTAAATACTGAGTCATTTTCAAGACCAGCATACACCCCTGAATCAGAAATCTTTACTCTTGAGCGATTGTCACTTGTATACAAGTTGCCGGCCAGATTACTCATAAATGGAGTAGAGGTTAGGATCTGATTAAAACTTGTGTTGTTATCTTGAAATGACACATCACCAGTACCCACGATTGCATTATCGACCATAACTATTCGTCCGTCTGCCAATAGTGGTCCGATATCCCCCTGATCACCACTTGTCAGAATCTCCCATCCGCCATTGTCTGTAATAATGTTTTTACTAAAGACGGCATTCTGGATATCAATATTTTGGATTGATAATCCTGAAACCTCATTATTCACAAATAAATTATTTTGGACTTTCAAATCTGAGATCGGACGATACGGTTCCCCATCAGAAGTTCCTCCGTGATATCCCATGTACATCCCGCACGCATTCTGGTATGCAATATTATTTTCAATCTCAATATCTCTAAACATAGTACCGTCACCAACCCGTCCGTTTTCCATACTGACCGCAAACCCACATCCAGAGTTGATGGCAATATTATTGTAGAGCTTGATATCTGAAGCATTTTTATTCCAAGCATCAGTATAAAAAGCAAATTTACCTTCAATACCATCAATAATATTGTTGTGCATCGTACCGTTTCTAAAATCACCTTTAACATCAATCCCCTCTCCTCCAGGTGAAGCTATACTGGTTTCAATGATTCCGTTTGGATTGCGCGGCTTGTCGTCTGCAAATAGAAATGGGTCTTGTGTTATGTAATCTGCAAACAAACTGGTTACGGTTGGACCGCCAGGAACCGTTGCTGGTCGGTCATACACCAAGTTGTAAGCAACTTCAAAATTTCGAACCGTATTGAGAGTTATAGACTCTTGAAACGCAACTTGCACTGGACGCTGTACTACGTTTCTTAACACAGCGATATCGCGTACACCTTTTACATGAATACCTGACTGACCTGTACCATAGGTATAGTTATCAGTAAGTTGAATATTTTCTTGATTTAGATTTAAACTTGCTGCAGAACTAATCTCTCGAATACCTACGTGGATGCCAAATCCACGTGAACCTAGAATATTTTGCTCTTTACTACCCACACTAAACCCACTCAACCTAATACCGTTGGAATTTATAATACCCACAGCATAGTATTCGTTAGACCTGTATTCTGAGCGCTGATCAACAACATGACGTGTTTTTTCAGAAGCATCGATAATTACAGTACCAGGCTCTTGTGCTGTGATGACAGTGAGATTATCTTCATCTCCAAAATCCTCAATCGTAACCACCTCTTGATATATTCCAGGATTTACAATTAACGTGTCGCCTGGCTGTAAATTATCTACACCGTATTGAATCGTTGCAAACGGCTGATCGTTTGTACCAGAGTTAGAGTTAGAACCAAAAGGATCAACATAGAGTACTGAGCCTGAAACCTGTGAATCAGCGACTTGTGCAACCTGAGGAATGTGAGCGACTGAATTAATCAGCTGACTTGTGGGTAGCCACACAAAATAAGCTATTAGTACTATCGACGTTACAATACAAATAATTGCCAACGAAGATGTTAGGATATTTTTGACTCTCATAAGATTATTATACCAAATCTGCAGGATACAAAAGGTTTTTAGTCACTAGATTTAAAAGAAAACACCCAACCGGGTGTTTTCTTTTGCTTTTAGCGCTT
>CAYGPY010000400.1:0-1962 GCA_964351765.1 uncultured Vampirovibrionales bacterium | reverse complement strand
GCGTTGGGGAGCACATCACCCGTGCTGTGATCAATCAATCGTGCCATAGGATGCTGTCGCTGTTCAACGGTGCGTTGGTGTTCAATACTGGCTGTAAGGCGCCCAACGGCTTTGGCGGGTAGGGTATACACAAATTGACTAACACCACTAAGCATCAAGCCTAATGAAAACGCCAGAAAGCATTTTTTTAAGCCGTGTAGCCTCTTAAAGACAACAATAATATCTGTATTTGAATCGTGATGCACGACAATACCACCTTGATTGGGTTTCAATACGCTGATTGGGAGCGTTATTTTGTTGTTTAGGGTGGCTGTTAAGTGAACGACAGCACCCTCTCTCTTTTTCACTGATATACGCGGGGCATACAGTATTTAATCTATTTATTAAATCGGCGAACCTTACTGCTTTCTGTAATAAAGCCCATCTTTGTTAACAGAGTATTTACATTTAGAGGGATTGCAACCTGTTTTGTCTCGTTATACTCAGTGAAGGGGTGTAATAAGCCATCGTTTAGAGGTGAAAAACACTGTCTCCATTGAACAGAGGATACGGAAATGGGGTAAGAACGGTCACAATAAAAGGAAATGAGCAGGCATCATGATCTTTTGTGATGATTTCCATAACGATCGAGACCCCCTACTATGATTCGGGACATTTTTGCAGCACCTAAAACTCCTAATAACGAGAACTTGGAAGAAGGCATTGCCTTTGCTCAGGCTCACGGTATTGGCTACGAGGCGCCCGTGTTTTATTCACCCACTGTGTTGGATAATCACATGGAAGAAGTGCGCGTCTTTCGCCCGATGTTGAATGAATTTACGGGGTTAATTTCGGTCCATGGCCCTATTTTTGATATGAATCCGGTGAGTTTGGATCCGGCCATCGAGGCGATTACCTTAAATCGGTATGTACAAGCCATTGAAGTGGCCAAGGCGCTTAAAGCAAAATACTTGGTTGTGCATAGTCAGTACACCCCCATTTATGAAGCGGCGGGTGTGATGAAAAAATGGTTGCATAAAACCACTGATTTCTGGGAAGGGATCATTGAGAAGTATCTCGAAGATTCGCACTTAACGGTTGTGGTTGAGAATTTTTTAGACCCCGATCCCGAGGGTATCTTAACGTTGGTGAGCCGACTGAATTCACCACACTTAAAAGCATGTTTGGATATTGGGCACACTAATATTTTCTCTAAGATGCCACCATCGGATTGGTTGGATGCCTTGGGATCACACTTGGCCTATGTGCATGCGCACAACAATGATAGCTTCCATGATGATCATCAGAGCTTTGAAGTGGGCACCCTTGATATGGATGCGTTTTTAAATCACTTGGTCCTCACCACGCACAAAATTGACGTGGCGCTCGAAACCAATTCGATTGAAGGTATGGGCAGAAGCTTAGAGATGCTAAAGCCGTATCTAGAATTGCAAAACAACCAGTTCAAAAGCAAAAGTTTCTTAGTTTAGTTTTTGGCTATACCTGTCCTGTACTGGCTAATAAAATTAGCATGGCCAAGCCAATGCCCCAGCAGTAAAAGGCGAAAGGAGTCAGGCGGTTTTTGGCGAGGAATTTGATGAAAAATTTTACGCAGAAATAGCCTACGATTGCTGCGACAAGGGTACCTATGATTAATGGTAGCCACTGAAAATGATCGATTTGGCCTGACTTGTTGAACTTATAAAACTCGTAACCAGTAGCTAAAATAAAGGTGGGTAAACTCAGTAAAAAGCTGTATTTGCTTGCTGTCACGCGATCCAAGCCGGTTGCTAAACCGGCGGATATGGTGGAGCCACTGCGCGAAATGCCGTGGAAAATGGCGGCAAAACCCTGGAATAAACCAATGGCTACTGCATGACGACCTTGTACAATTTGCCCTGTGCCAAAGGTGGTTGAGAGATACTTGTCCGACATTTTTTGCGTAAAGAACAACAAGAAACCCCTAAACATTAGATGCACAGC
>CAYGPY010000399.1:0-1985 GCA_964351765.1 uncultured Vampirovibrionales bacterium | reverse complement strand
CAGATTCTTTTTCGCCTTCGGCCTTCTTTTTTCGGCGCTTTAGGATTTTATCTTTTTTCTCTTTAACAAAGAAACCAACCGAGTTAGATACGGGTGAAGCACTTGAAACGTTTGCTGAGAGGTGCTGAATGTTTTCTTGTGCCTGTACTTTTTTCTCAAACACAACCTTATATAACCCTAAAATAAAGAGGGTTACGGTAATCCCAGGGATAATGGCCATTAATAAATCGGTGTTCATAGCTAGGGTGTCTTCCGAGTTTTGCTTGAATGGGGACAGGGGGAAATAATACATAAATAAAACTAAAATCAACAACTCTAGTTGTTTCGGCTGAATTTGGGTGGAACTTTAATCTCTTGTAACAACATTAAGCATTTTTACTTATAGAGGGTGTTCGTTGGAATTAAAAGAAGCTATTTTTGAGGCGATAGTGATTCATAAAATTGGAATAATAACGATCGTTTTAGCGGGGTTCAAACATGGTTTCATCAATTTCCACACCGTGTTCATGAAGGACTTCAAGGAACTTCGGGCGAACACCTGTAGGCACAAATTCACCAATGACTTTTCGATTTTCATCAACACCATGTTGCTTGAATACGAAAATATCCTGCATTAGTACAACATCACCTTCCATGCCCACAATCTCGGTGATGTTCATCACACGACGACTACCATCACTAAGACGGCTGGCCTGAATGATCACGTGTACGGCTGAAGCAATTTGTTCTCGAATGGCTTTTTGAGGGAGATCGAACCCGGCCATCATAACCATGGTTTCCATCCGTCGAACGGCATCACGCGGGTTGTTGGCGTGAAGCGTGGTGAGTGATCCATCGTGACCCGTATTCATCGCTTGAAGCATATCAAGCGTTTCACCAGAACGACACTCACCAACTACAATACGTTCAGGACGCATACGTAGGGAGTTCTTTACCAAATCACGCATCGTGATTTCACCACGACCCTCAAGGTTAGGTGGGCGTGTCTCAAGGCGCACAACGTGGCGCTGTTGAAGTTGTAATTCCGCGGTATCCTCGATGGTAACAATGCGTTCGCCATCAGGAATAAAGCTGGACAATACGTTGAGCATAGTGGTTTTACCTGAGCCGGTACCACCACTAATAACAATGTTTAAGCGGGCTTCAACAAAACCACGAAGTAATTCTGCTGCCTCGTCAGTCATACTACCAAAGTTAATTAAATCTTGAACGGTTAAAGGATCTTTTGCAAACTTACGAATGGTCACTGACGGGCCATCAAGAGCCAGCGGTGGAATAACACAGTTGAAACGTGAGCCATCTTTTAGGCGAGCATCACACAGCGGTTGTGTTTCATCAACACGACGTCCTACAGCCGATACAATCCGATCAATAATTTGAAGCAAGTGAGCATCATCTTTAAAGGTAACGGGTGATTCGGTTACGTTTCCGCTTTGCTCAACAAAGATCATTTTAGGACCGTTGATCATAATCTCGGATACGGTTTCATCGGCAAGAAGCTGCTCAAGTGGGCCCAAGCCCATCGTTTCATTAACGATCTCTTCAACGATGCGCTCACGCTCGCTTGAGGTCATTAAGGTGTCTTCTTCAAGAATAAGTTGGTAGACGGCCTCTTTAATCTGAGGACGCAGTGAATCACCGTCTTGTTCTTGGAGTTTGTTAAAATCAATTTCTTCAATCAAACGACGATGTACATTGGATTTCAATTCAATGTTGGGATCAATCTCTTTAACGGTTGGCTTGTGTTTTGGTTTTGGCTTGTGTTGCTGTACTTTTTCAGGTTTCGCTTCAACAGCTACGTCACCCGTTTCTTCAGGCAAATCAACACCAGCAGTACCTGATACTTGAGGTTCATTCTCATCTGATGATGGCGTATTGGCAGGTGGTTTTGGGGCTGACTTTTTATCGTCGTCCTTCTTACCAAATCCCCATGTGTTTTTTTTACCCAAAGCCATTGGTGCGCTTCCTTTAGTGTTGAATTATCG
>CAYGPY010000398.1:0-1990 GCA_964351765.1 uncultured Vampirovibrionales bacterium | reverse complement strand
CGTCATTGTTGATTCTGGGACAACTTCGTTTAAGCCTGTGCAACATGCCACTGATTTAAAAATAAAAACTGTGAGCATTGATCACCATGAGGCGGAGGATACGTTACCCAACGCCACGCATATTATTAATCCCAAACGTAAGGATGATACATCCGGCTTGGATATGTTGGCGGCGTGCGGGGTGACGTTTTTGTTTGCGGTGGCGGTGAATGCCGCGCTGCGCGATGCTGGGTTTTACGAAGGCAAGCAGGCGCCGGATTTGCGTAGCAGCCTTGATCTCGTCGCGCTGGGCACGGTGTGTGACATGGTGCCGATGATTGGGGCGAACCGTTTGTTTGTGAAGGCCGGTTTTGCCAAGATGGAGGCACGCGACAATGTTGGCATTGATGCGCTTTTGACCATGGGGAAGGTCGATAAAGTGCCGGACCCGTACCATGCCGGTTTTGTGATTGGCCCGCGTATCAATGCGGGTTCGCGTGTGCATCAGTCGGATTTGGGCGCGAAGTTGCTGGCCACTGAAGACCCGGAGGAGGCGCGTGCAATCGCGTATCTCTTGGATGATTGCAATGTGAAGCGCCGTAGCATGCAAAAAGAAATGATGGCGCATGCCGCCGCCCGTGTGCAGGCATTCGGGTTTGAAAATGATGCGGCTATTTTGTTGGATGATAAAGAATGGCATCCGGGGCTTGTCGGGCTTGTCGCCGGGGAGATTAAGGAACGTTTTGGTAAGCCGACATGTATTGTGGCCTATGCTGAAAATGAGGACGGCGTGTTGGAAGGCCGCGGTTCTGGGCGTAGCGTGCCGGGCATTAACATTGCCGAAGCGTTTATTGAGGCGCGTAACCGGGGCATCATTATTAAAGGCGGTGGTCATGCCATGGCCGGTGGTTTTACCATTTTGCCGGAGCGTTTGGATGATTTTCGCACTTTTCTGAAAGAATTTATCGGTGCGCAGGCGCAAAATTTACCAGCTCATCCGGAAATGAATATCGACGGTGTGATGTCGGTGCGTAGCGTGACGATTGATCTGGCCAAATTGATTGACGGTGATGTTGCGCCGTATGGTGCGGGCCATCCGGAACCGACCTTTATATTGAAGGATGTCAGTGTCTTGTACGCTGATGTTGTGGGCGCGAACCATGTGCGGTGTACCTTACGTGACAAGGACGGTGGTCCGACGATCAAAGCGGTGGCGTTTCGCGCGCTGGAAACACCGTTGGGCAAATTCTTGATGCGTGAAGCCAAAGATAACCCGAATCCTGTGCATTTGGTTGGTAGTGTGAAGGTGAATAGCTGGCAAGGGCGCGAAAGCGCTGAATTCCACATTGCGGATGGTTATGCTGGTTTTGCTGCTCCCATTGCTGCAGGGTAACATAGTAATGTATTGACGTGAGATAATGGCCAAGACTAGTTTCATAAAAAAAGAAATTTAACGTCAATAAAGGGTGTAGATAATGAACGTATGGTTGGTGCCGTGGTATGATCACGGTTATAGCGATATTGGAGAAACAACAGAACCAGAAGCGATTGCATGCGCAGGATATTCGTTGCATGCCACGCGTGAGAGCGCTGTAGCGGTTTGTGAACAACAGCCGCAAAATTTATCTGGTGCTTACGGCGTAAAAAGTTGTGGTTGGGGGCAGCCTTGTTTTGGCAATGCCGCGGAAGTTTCTTTGGCTGGATCACCACTTTTGGTGCAAGCGATGAAAAATGATACTGGACAGGGTGTTCATATCAACGTTGCGCATAATGGTCACAATGCTGAGTTGTATAACGCAGCCAAGGCGTTAGATTCCCACGCGGCTGAATTTCCGTGTTTTCCAAAAGCAATGGCCGGGATGTGCACATCCGAAGGACGGGTACCTGTTGCTCGTTTGACGGCCGTAGGTTCATAAGTTTTTTCAATATCTAGGCATACGGTGATTTTGCGTTAAGCTAGTCGTATGCAAATTTCTGTTCTTCCTGCGACGTCGCTTGATCGCACCTATAC
>CAYGPY010000397.1:0-2000 GCA_964351765.1 uncultured Vampirovibrionales bacterium | reverse complement strand
TTGCAGAAACCTCTGTCAGCACAGGTGGGATATTACGGCAATTCAGTATTACACCAAAAGCGATTCAAGATATATATAACGATCCGAGTAAGGTTTTGCCAGGTGGCGGGATTATACGTGAGGATGGCACGACGGTTGATCATGTGAAAATGGCAAAACGCGGTGCATTGCGTGCAGTTCATTTCCGCGAAGACTTGCTTCGGAATATGATTAATGTGCTAACACAATCTGTTAATCGTCATATTATCCTCGTCGGACCTGATGGTGTTGGTAAACGAACATTAGCTTATAGTCTTGCTTTATTGATGTCCGAAGAGAAAGGACCTGCGGGATTATCTAATCTCGTACAAATCAGTGAAACAGCTTTACTGGATAACGATCAAGAAGCATTCCGTGCGGGTATGAGTGCGGCGCGGCGTGGTATTTTGTTTCTGCCATTGATTCACCGCTTCTTTGGTGGTCCGATTAAAGCAGATTTCAGCAAAGCAACCTCATTAGTACAAAAGGCTTTCCTTAGTGATGACCCTGTTATTATCTGTACAACCAGCGACCAAGAGTACCAAGCGCGGATACAGGGTGTTAGTGCGATTATAGAAAATAGTCAAGTGATTCGTGTTGAAGAACCTTCACTTGATGAAGCGGTACAAATTTTGGAGACCATTGCTCCGCATCTTGAAGCTGATTATGATATTAAAATTGAGCATGATGCATTGAAAACTGCCGCAACAATGGCACAACGTTTCTTGACAGTCACCCCCTTACCTTTGAGTGCCGAACAACTGCTTCACCGTACAGCCGCGATGGTCAACATGGGTAAACAAGCGCATCTTGCTTTTAAGCCTGAAACCAGTGATGAAACACTCGATATTGAGGATGTGACCTTAGTTGCGAGCCAAATGACAGGGATTCCAGTGACCAAGCTCGGTGCAGATGAACGTCTGCGTTATGCTAATATGGTTGAATCTTTAAGTGAGCGTCTAATTGGTCAAGAAGAAGCTGTACAACTGGTGAGTCGTGCGATTAAAACAGCGCGTGTTGGCTTGAAAGACCCTAAACGCCCGATTGGTACATTCTTGTTCCTCGGTCCGACAGGTGTTGGTAAAACTGAATTGGCAAAAGTGTTGGCTGATTTTATGTTTGGGAGCGAAGAAAATTTGTTTGCTCTCGATATGAGTGAATATAAAGGTGATGGAAGTATCAACCGCCTGACTGGTTCGGATATCGGATATGTCGGCAGTGAATCGGGTGGGCAATTGACTGAACGGGTTCGCAAAGAACCTTATACGATTGTGTTATTCGATGAAATTGAAAAAGCGCATCCGGAAATTATGGATGTTCTTTTACAGGTGATGGAAGAAGGACGTTTGACTGATGGACTTGGTAGGAAAGCCCGTTTTAGCGAAGCCGTTGTGATTATGACCAGTAACATTGGGTCTGAGCATCTCATGGTGCGTCATATCACTGATGAAATTCGTGAACAAATTATGGATGAGGTTCTTGAGTTCTTGCGCCCTGAATTTATTAATCGTCTGGATGAAGTGATTTTGTTCAATGCCTTGAGTGATGATGACCTTGCCCTGATTCTTGAGTTGCTGATTAAGAAGGAAAACAAACTTGCTACAGAACGTGGTTTGATATTGACCTTTACAGACGGGGCGAAGAAGTGGCTATTAGACCAAAACGACCAACCCGAGTTTGGGGCGCGTCCATTACGCCGTATCTTGCGCCGTAATTTGCGTGAACCATTGGCAGATTTCTTATTGCGCTCGAATCCACCTGAAGGCACAGAAGTTAAGATTAGTGCCAGCCGTAAGAAGAACGGTGGTTTGAAATTCTCGGCTGTAGTTGATGGTAAAGAAGTCGTGGTTGACACATAAACTGCAAAACAAACAAATAAACGATACAATAGAGGCAGTGCTCGGATGGAGAGCCTGTCTTTTTTGTTTTTGATATGTAGGATTATGGCTTGAGTTGGTAAACTACAGTGAACTGCTCATGAA
>CAYGPY010000396.1:0-2005 GCA_964351765.1 uncultured Vampirovibrionales bacterium | reverse complement strand
CCTGAGTACCATACTCAAGACATTTCTCAGCATGGAAGGAGCCTTCCTTACCGGTCAAACCCTGAACAATCAACTTTGTGTTTTTATTTACCAATACGGCCATGGTGTTTTTTCCTTTATAGACGTTCTTAAAACTAATATATTAAACCTATTTAAAAATACTCATCAACTTAGCATAACTCTGTAAGCGAGCTTTTAGTTCTGCAACCAATTCGTCTTTTGTCATATTTTTTGCTTTGTCTGAATCAAGAAATTCAACCGTATCATCTAGGCTCTCACTAACAAAATGAGCATTTTGAGATTTAATCACTTGAGTCAGCTCATTTGCACCTTTGAAACTAACGGTGTGAGTTGGTCTAAAATTCACATTCATTAGCATTATTCCTTTTCTTCTGGAACGGCTTTAAGAAAAATTCGTGTTGCTGGAGCGATGGATTCCAAAGCGCCGTACACTAATTTTTTAACGAGATCTTCGAGCGTATCAATTTGATCATGCTCGGGCTTGCGGGATTCATTCATTCCAAGCATTGGTTTTGGATTAAAGAATTCGATACGACCTTGAACGGCAGTGATTGCGTCATAACTATCTTTATCATCTTGCGAACCCATAAAGTAATCAACCGGCATCGGCTTTAAATTAACCGTGGCCAACTGACGATCAACCCCATACAGCTTGAGTTCTTCACTACTGCCTAATATAGGGGCAGGTTCACCGGAGGGTGTAAAACGTGCTTGACGATTCGCTTCATACTCTCTTCTTCCAAAAGCACCATTACGTTCTTTCAGAATTTTGCGAGCCATCTCCAAGTCCTGACCCAGATATACAAATTGTCCAAATTTAACACTCATCAAAATGGTTCCTTGTTGTTTGAAATTCAGCCCGCAGGAACGGCTTCTTTAACTAAGCCTGCTACTTTTTCTGCGGCGGCTTCCATCGTGTCGGCAACATCGTACTTGATACCGGAATCAGCCAAGATTTTCTTACCTTCATCCACGTTGGTACCCTTCATACGAATCACGATTGGTAACTCAACACCGGTTGCCTTTGCGGCTTTAACCACGGCAGAAGAGAACTTATCACAACGCAGGATGCCACCAAAGATGTTGATGAAAATAACTTTTACTACTTTGTCGCTCAAGATAATACGAAACGCATTTTCAAGGGCTTCATCCGTTGCCGAACCACCCACGTCCAAAAAGTTAGCCGGTGAGGCACCATACAATTTAATGATGTCCATCGTACCCATCGCCAAACCAGCACCGTTCACCATACAGGCAACGTTGCCATCTAGCTTAATGTAGTTCAGGTCATACTTGCTGGCTTCAACTTCCAACGGATCTTCTTCATCCAAGTCACGCAAGGCAACAATGTCCTTGTGGCGATACATCGCGTTACTATCAAAGTCCACTTTGGCATCAAGAGCAAACACGCGTTTGTCCTCAGTAACAACCAACGGATTCACTTCGACCATCGAACAATCTTTGTCGATAAACATTTTGTAGAGATTGGTGATCAATTTCACCGCATCCTTCATACCCTCTTTAGGAATGCCCAAGGCAAAGGCGATTTTACGAGCCTGATAGGCTTGAATCCCAATGGCTGGGTGAATGTTCTCTCTGATAATGCGCTCAGGGGTCTTTTCGGCCACTTCTTCAATGTCCATACCACCGTCTTGGCTCGCCATAATCACAGGGCTTGAGGTCGCACGATCGAGAACGATACTGATGTAGAGCTCGGTCACAATGGAGCTAGCTTCTTCAACCAGAACCGATTTTACTTTTTTACCTTCAGGGCCCGTTTGATGTGTAATCAACTGCATACCCAAAATTTGGCCAGCGGCTTCTTTAACAGCATCGAGTGAATCCACAACCTTAACGCCGCCGCCTTTACCTCGGCCACCGGCGTGAATTTGAGCTTTAACCACATAACGCTTACTACTGAGTTTCTCGGCAGCTTTTACGGCTTCTTCAGGCGTAAAGGCCACGTGGCCATCCGGCACAGGGA
>CAYGPY010000395.1:0-2007 GCA_964351765.1 uncultured Vampirovibrionales bacterium | reverse complement strand
ACCTTACTGTGACCGAGGTCAGAAAAGCAACAAACTAACGTTGTTCTTCAATCCGGTTATGGATATAAATATACAACTCACCCAACTCAGCATTACTCAAACGCTCTATTGGAAATGGCGGCATCTTACCGTTGTCAGGATTTCGAACAAAGGCTTCAAAGTGACGAAGCGTATCAGGCTTAGAGGAACGCAAAATAATGTTATTGGGTCCCGGAGGCTTCTCACCATTGGAATGGCAACCCATACAGTTGTTTAAAAATACCTTATGCCCAGGAGTTAACTCTTTAGCTGGTTCGGCCGTCGCAACTGTTTCTGATGAAGTACCTTGGTTAGAAGATGTTGGCGATCCACCAGCACAACCACTGACAGTAAAAGCCAATACAAACAAAAGCATTAAGGCATTAATGCCAACGCAGGGCTTACATAGTAAAGAACGAAACGACATAAGAAAATCCTTTATACTCTTAAAAAATAAATAAAATTAAACGAACTAGCACATAAAATGATGCTTGTACTTTATATAAGCACAGCCCATAAAAACAGGCTAAAAAGATTACTTTTATTGTACCGCACTACGCCAATAAGGAATACGATCATGACCGCTATTCAACCCAATATCCCTACACCTCAAGCCCATTCATTAAATAAAGCCGCACCTAAATTTGGTGGTGACGGTATCGACGGTGGCACGGGCGGAAGTGAAGATATCTCAGCTCTAATAGCAGAAATTAATAGCTTAGAGAAGCCTGATGCACAACGTCCTGATGATTTTTTCAAACAACTGGATCAAGCAAAGGAACGCGATCAGATAAAAGAGGCTGGCCCACAATCTTCAAAACTTCGTAGTATGTATAACAGTGTTGTTGTATTTCTTTCTGGTATTCGCACTTAAAATTGCCTTCAAAACAGCATAACTACCTTATTCATCCGGTTTATTTACAAAAAATAAGCCGGATGGTCTATGTTTTAGGGGTAGCTCTATCTGGAAACGCTTGGTAAAATAGACGTACTGTGGAGAATAGCGATAAGTGAACACATCGTTTAATATCTACTTCCTTAATCACACTTGTTATTCTTCAAAAAACTTATTGGATAGAGACTAAAAGAGAGGCGAGCAGGCAAATGCGTTATATCGTAGGCTTAACCATCGCAGTGATGGTGATGTTTCAATTGTTCTTTCGGTACGACTACTGGCGGAGTGACCACGGTGGCGGACTCGTATATGAACGCGACAACTTAACAGGTGCCATCTATGAGGTCAAAGCCAATGAGCCGGTCTCTTTAATGGTTCGTATTTTAGGGCGCCAATCTGATATTGGAGTCGCTTCTAAAACACCCTCAACGCATAAGACCGCTAAAACAACTCAAAAAGACACTAAAAAAGCGTCTAATAAAATGGAGCCGACTTTAATTGCACAAGGTCCTAACGGGTTTCAAGCGGCGAATGGCTACTACCCAAACACAGCGTATGATGTGCGTCCACGGTTAAGCCCTCAGCAAGTGCAGTACCGCCGTCCGCCACAACCGCGACCACAACAACGGGGATATAATCACAGTTATAACATGATGATGCAGTCCAACAACCAAGGCTATACCTCTGCCGGTGTTAAACGCACTGCTAATAATAGTGGTATTGAGCACATTAGCCGTAAAATTGATTTGAACGGTGACGGGGAGATGGAGCATATTATCCAAACGCCAGACAGCGCTGGTTTCGTTGATATCTCGATTGTGAGCAGTAGCGGTAAAGAAGTCTTCTTTGGCCGTGGCACCTCACTCGATATCTTAGCAACACGTGAATCGGGCTGGGTTGATATTGCGCTCAACCATCGTAACAGCCAACAGTTTTTCAGATGGAATGGCCGTACTGAGAACTACGCGAAGATTCCTTATTCACGCTAAACCTAAATAAAACAAGTGAAATAAGCTTGATTTGCTTAACAAAACAAGCCTTAAAAACACCTGAAAGCCTCTCGTAACGCGAGGCTATTTTGTTTGTTACAGTAA
>CAYGPY010000394.1:0-2011 GCA_964351765.1 uncultured Vampirovibrionales bacterium | reverse complement strand
GATCCACCAACGTGTTGTTGTACTGCCTGAGGCTAAGGCGTTTTGCATCAGTAGGCTCCGTTGAAGCTAAATCCACCCCTGAACTTGTGCAAGCGTAGGGTGAGGAGTAAGTGGGCATTCCCTCTACCCAACCCACCAAGATTTGGTAGTCACTCACACTAAAATCTGAAGCCCCTTGTGGCATATCGGAGTAACTTCCGCCATAATGGGTGGTGCGATAAATGAGTGAAGAACTACTTGGATTCTGAGGGACAACAAACCCATTTCGCACAAAATCTAACTCTGACGAAAGATCAAAAGACGCGTGGCTAGCAACGCCTCCGACCTGGGGACAGTTCAAACAATAAGACACCAAAACCTGCGGTGCCAACTGAAACCGCTCTTCGGGAGTGGTTTGTAGAATGTTGAAGAGCTCAAAGTTTCTCTGATCGGTACCCGTATTGCTGCCGGCATCGGTTTGGCTCACTTGAACAGACTTTGTTCCGTTATCTCCATCCAGTGAAATCTGGGCCAAAAACTCACCCTGTGCACTGCAAGCTACGGCTTGAGAACTGGTAATGTCACCAGAGACACTCACCTCTCCCGCCCCAACTTCACAGATTCCTGTCAAAATCAGCTGACCATCGGTTTGAGCATCTACGGCAGGAGCCACAATCAAGACGGCGGGTGGAGCATTGTCGACGCGTTCAAAGCTGCGAGAATAAGAGCCCACATTTCCGGCGGCGTCCTCTTGTGAAACATTCACCAGCTTATTTCCCAAGCCTGCGCTCAACAAAATTGGAGCGGCAAAAACCCCTGTTGAAATACAATCCACAGTGACTGGACTCAGAACATCACCATCAATGGTCACTTGCCCAGAGCCACTCTCACAAAAGCCCGTCAAAGTAAAACCGTCTTCTGACTGAAAATCGGCTCTAGGCATATCAATTTGAACGATGGGAGCCACTTGGTCGTTGATGGAGTTTACCCAAGCAACAAGAACATTGTACTCAGAGCCGGGAATGGTTGAGCCTAAGGGCATTGTTGAGTTCGCTCCTCCATAGCCCTGAACACGTGTGACTATGGAAGAGTTGTTCAGCTGTCCAGGTACAATATAGCCCTCAGTGATAAATTGGCTTTCAGTGCTCAATGTAAAAGGCCAAGCCCCTCCTGATCCCCCCAAGCTGTGACAAGAGATACAGTGTCTACTCAATACACCTTGAGCCAGTTCAAAAGAAGTGGGCTGCTCCACTCGTTCAAAGGCTCTGGTTACTGTTGCCACATTTGAAGAACTGTCTTGTTGAGAGAACTGAATAGTCTTTGTGCCCACGCCTGAAGAAAATAAAACCCGAACTTCAAAATTTCCGGAAGCGCAAGGCACTGTCGTAACGGCTGAAACGTCTCCACTAACGGTGATATCACTCGACCCTGCCTCACACACTCCCCTGACCATTAAGCTCTCGTAGTGTGAGGCTCCGGGATTTGGTGAAGAGATGATCAATTGTGGTGGTGTTAGATCCACTTTCAGAAAGTTTCTTTGATCTGTTCCTGTGTTCCCTGCATTGTCTTGCTGACTCACTCTCACATTCTTCGGTCCAATGCTTCCTAAGAGAGTCACTACGAACTCAAACCGTCCATTGGAACCGCAGGCGGAAGAGACTTGGGTAACATCACCAAAAGCTTGAACGGAGGCCGCTCCGGCCTCACACTGACCTTGCAACAGTATCTCTGACTCTGACTCGGTATTAATACTTGGTCCTGAAATTTGAATATCCGGAGGAGTGGTGTCATCAAGATCTCTCTCGATTCTAACAAACGACCTCGATGCCGTGCCCGTGTTTCCAGAGGCATCACTTTGAAACACGGATACGGTTTTATCCCCAAGGCCAGAGCTCAAATTCAGCGTGGCTTGAAAAACACCTTCCGATGAGCATGGAGTTTCTAGATCAGAGGCTAGGTCCCCAACAACCCTCACATTCGATGATCCCGCTTCACAAGTGCCCTCAAGCAGAAAACTCGCATCGGTGCGATA
>CAYGPY010000393.1:0-2057 GCA_964351765.1 uncultured Vampirovibrionales bacterium | reverse complement strand
TTGCCGAGACCTTTAAAAAAGGCGGGCAGCGTCAAATTACCATTGCCATTGAAACCGGCTCCGACAGATTAAAACGCCGGATCAATAAAAACCTTAAGAATGACGACGTTCGACGCGCCGCTGGCGTCGTTTCAGCCAGTGGTCTCGATGGCTTAAAGCTTTATGGCATGGTTGGCCTACCGGATGAAACCGAAGACGACGTAACGCAACTGGTTGACTTGGTGAAAGAAATCAAGAAAGAGAACAAACAGCTTAAGCTCTCTCTTACGGTGAGCTCCTTTGTGCCCAAAGCCTTTACGCCATTTCAGTGGCAACCCAAAGCCGACACCAAGACCATCAAGCATCGCCAAGAACTACTAAGAAAAGCGTTGGTAAAAGTGGCCGACGTGCGTCCTACCAGCCCAAAGTGGGACTACGTACAAGCCGTTCTTTCTCGTGGTGACCGTCGTTTATCAGGTTTTCTGGTTAAATTCTGGGAGTTGGGTGCCAGCCTAGGCAGCACCAACAAAGCCCTCAAAGACCTCAGAGCATCAGGCCAGTGGCAAGATATGCCCGACCTAGACTGGTTTGCCCTACGCGAGCGACCAGAAACAGAGATCCTGCCGTGGGAAATGCTCTCACTAGGCGTGAGTAAAGAAATCCTATATAAAGAAGGCTTACCCCCTCCGGGGTTTTAAACAACAACTCAATTCAAACTTATATACAGTAAGGACATTTTGATGCAACTTCATTTTCAAGGCTATCACGCGCTTTATTACCACCGTGGCTTAAGCACGGGGCAGAACGTGTTGGATACGCTTCAGGATGCGGGTGTGGATGTATTTGAACACGAGGATCTTGAAAATACGGATGCCGTGGTGGTTCAGGTTTCTGATGAGCATGACCTACTGACGACCCAAAGCGCTCAGCACGAAGCGGGCTTTCGCAAGCATCACTCACTGCCTTCAACCGTTGAGCACAGTCTCTTTCTTGAAAATCCTTTAATCCCCAACTTTGATGCTGCCGTTGGCTTTTTTCAGCGTTTGGCCAACTTAGATAAACGCAACTAACCTTCCATTAAGCGCCAAGCACTAGTTTTTTGCATCCAACCCAGGCTTGCACTACAATAGAGGCACGTTACCCGCTATGGAGAGCATTGATTCTATGTCTTGCCAAACTACCGAAAACAACGTCGTTCAACCGCGTCGCAAATCACGCCAAATTCATGTTGGTAACGTACCCATTGGTGGCGATGCGCCGATCTCGGTGCAATCAATGCTGACCAACGATACGCGTGACGTGGAGGAAAGTGTTTTTCAGATTGAACGTTTGGCCGAAGCCGGATGCGAAATTATTCGTTTGGCTGTGCCTGACTTTGAAGCCGCTGATGCGCTGAAGCCTATCGTAAAGCGCTCGCCAATTCCTGTTGTGGCTGATATTCACTATGACTACCGTCTTGCCTTAGCCGCTGCTGATAATGGTGTGCATTGTGTTCGTGTGAATCCGGGGAATCAGCCCAACAAAGATTTTATCCGCAAGATCGTGGACAAGTGCAAAGAGCATGAGATCCCCATTCGTATTGGTGTAAACAGTGGCTCGATTGAAAAACCGATTAAAGAAAAATTTGCGGGCGACTTGCAACGCCAACTGGTTGAAAGTGCTTTGTTAAACGCACGCATTTTAGAAAACGAAAATTTTACCAATTTTAAAATCTCGGTAAAAGCCAGCGACCCAATGATTATGGTGGCCGCCTACCGTGATTTAGCTAAACTTGTAGACTACCCTCTGCACTTGGGTGTAACCGAAGCTGGTACGCTCAAACGCGGCCTCATCAAAACCAGCATGGCCTTTGGCATGTTACTGGTCGAAGGTATTGGTGATACCATTCGTGTCTCACTCACCGCCGATTCGGTTGAAGAAGTCTTTGCAGGACACCAAATTTTACAAGGCTTGGGCTTACGCCAAGCAGGTGCGAACTTAGTGAGTTGCCCTAGCTGTGGCCGTTGCCAAGTCGATCTGCACAAGCTTGCTAATTCCGTGGAAGAACTCATTTCCAAAATGGACAAACCGCTGGATGT
>CAYGPY010000392.1:0-2061 GCA_964351765.1 uncultured Vampirovibrionales bacterium | reverse complement strand
ATCTTATGGTACTCCTAAATGCGCTAACCTACGGAGCATATTTAGTGCTTGTCAAACCTTTATTAGATAGGTACGAACCCATAACTATTGCTAAATGGGGATTCCTTATCGGGTTTTTAATCGTACTGCCCTTTGGACTCCAAGATTCGCTAGCGATCGAGTGGTCTAGCCTACCAATAAAAGTTTACTGGAGCATGTTCTATTCAATTATTGGCGTGACAGTGATCGTCTATATTGTGAAAATTTGGGCAATGAAAAAAGTAAGCCCGTCCACGGTAGGTGCCTACATCTATGTGCAGCCCATATTCGCAACGCTAATTGCCCTGATATTTTTCGATGAACAATTTCTGATAAAACATCTCATAGCGGCCGCACTTGTTTTTATCGGTGTGGCTATGGTGATACGAAACCCTAAAGGTTAGTTGACTCATTACTTCAACGATTAAAATAATTTATTTTATTTAAATGTATATACATTTAATAGCGCTGCACTATTACTATCTTTGCACGAATTAAACTAAAGTGAAAACTATGAAAACGAATACTACATACATTTTAGGGCTTTTAGCCCTAGCATTTTTATCCGCTTGTGGCGGAGGTCAAAAGGCATCTTCTGAAGAAACCGCAGCTGAATCGACCGATGCAACAGAAACTTCTTACACTGTAAATAATGAAGCCTCCAGTGTAAAATGGCGAGGAGAAGTGGCTGGTGTTTACGGACATGAAGGTTTGATCGCTGTGAAAGAAGGTCAGATTACTGCTAAGGGTAATCAACTAACAGGTGGAACTGTAGTGATTGACATGAAAACTATCGCTCCTACAGACTCTGCTTCATATAAAGATGAAGAAGGAAGAAGAGCTTCTGATCTTGTTGGACATTTGTCTACAGGTGATTTCTTCTTAGTAGAAGAATTTCCTACGGCTAGTTTTACCATTAAATCACAAAACGGCAATGACCTTGTGGGTGATCTTACGATAAGAGGAATTACAAAAGAAGTCACAGCTAAAGTAACTTCTTTGGAAACTACAGACTCAAGTCTCAAAGGGTCTGCAGATTTGACATTCAACCGTCAAGATTTCAAAGTAAGTTGGGTGCACTTCATGAAAGACATGATCCTTTCGGATGATATCAAGATAAGTCTAGATATTCAAGCCAAATCATAATACCATCTAATTATACTATTAAAAACCGACCCTTGTGTCGGTTTTTTTGTGCCTAGTAAACCGAATACCTACACTCATTCGTGCTTAATAATCCACCAAGACTATTTCATCCGATATTCTTAATTGCTTCTATTACATGTGCCAGATCATCATCTCCAAAATCCAGATGAGTAACGAACCTAATAGAATCCGTACCAAATGGGACACCTAAAACTCCCTTATTCTTGAGTTTAGCTAGGTAGCCTTCCGTAGTTATACCCTGCAAATGAGCGATGATAATATTGGTCTCTACCCCAAGCACTCGCGCAACAAATTCACTCTCTGAAAGCGCACCACCAAGTTTCCTTGCCCTTTGATGATCTTCCTTCAGTCGTGTCAGGTTATGATCCAAGGCGTAAACACAAGCAGCCGCTAAATAGCCTGCCTGCCGCATTCCCCCACCTAAGACTTTCCGCACTCTTAGTGCATGATCTATTGTTGATCGACTACCAAGGAGGACTGATCCCACTGGCGCTCCAAGTCCTTTCGAAAAGCAAATAGAAATCGTATCAAACAATTCCCCGTAGATTGAAGCTTCTTCTCCAGTCTCAACCAGCGCATTAAAAAACCGAGCTCCATCCATATGAAGTTTGATGTTGTGTCGGTCGCAGACAGACCTTATTTTTCTTATTTCATCCAATTCATAAATACTCCCCCCACACTTATTCATCGTATTCTCTAAGGACACAATTCGTGTTGGCGGTGCATAAATATCACCAGCGCTAATATTTGCCTCAATCATTGCAGCAGTCAAGCGACCTTTGTCTCCATCCAAGAGTTTTGCAGAGAGCATAGAGTTATACGCTATTCCTCCTCCCTCATACAAATAGATATGAGAACGCTTATCACAAATGACTT
>CAYGPY010000391.1:0-2071 GCA_964351765.1 uncultured Vampirovibrionales bacterium | reverse complement strand
AGCCGGTACATCCGAAATCATAGCATCCACATCTTTTCTGTTTTTCCCCCAGGTCGACACGCCATCAACGGCCATAATGAAATCACCCATTAACAGCCCTGAGAGTTGCGCTGGTGTCCCTTGAAATACTTGAGCAATCAGTGGATAGGGTGCCGTTAAATTCAAGTCCAAACCCACTACTCCGGGCTCAGCGGACGAAACAACCTGAACATTCCCAGTTAGTTTCTTAGAGGAAGCGTGCTGTCTTTCATACGAAACGGGTTGAGCATACGATTGCACATGAGGCGAAGCGACTTTAGATTGATTAAGTGGTGGCAAGTCTTGCACCGCAGGCGATGGTTGCAAGCGAAAATCAGATAAAGGTTGTTGCTGCTGAGCCATTGAGGCATTAGAACAAACAAAGAGTAGAACACTCACCAAAAGAGCACTCAAAAAATGCGTTGTAAAATACTGTTGATTTAAATACGGGTGCATTCAGCGTTCCTCTCTTAGTTTCTTTTCAATTTATAACAAACTCTTGCTACTACTAGTATAATCCAGTTTTAATAATTTGCAGGTGTTCTCCCATTAGAATCAACCATTCTAATGAGTTTCAAGACGCCAAAAACCTTAATCAATAAAGCTTTGATATCTCAATGATAGAATCAACAATAACATCTAGTGACACTCAACGAACCGTCCATATTATTGTAGGCGGTTGTGTTCAAGGCGTTTGGTTTCGAAAATCATTTGCTGAAATCGCACAAGAAAACAAGCTGCAAGGCTGGGTTAGGAACCGGCAAGACGGCAGTGTCGAAGCTTTTGTGCTGGGAACCAAATCCGCTACAAACGTCTTAAAGAATGAGCTCCATCATAATTATCAAAAAAAATCTCCCAATGCGCGCGTGGATTATGTAGAATGGAATGAGATTGATGAGGGCTCTGATCGTTTCAATTATCTTCAGTCATTCACCGATCCCAACAACGCATTTATTATTGCCGATAGTATTTAGTTATTGATAGAGAGTGCCACACCATCGTGCCTTCCACTATTAACCCTTCTCACACTGCATTACGCCCCACTAGCTTGGTGTTATTTTTACTAATGTTGCTTTGCTCTTTCATCCTTTTTTCAACACCCGTAGCAGCTCAAAGCATAACGCCACTCGATGATATCCATCTTGACCATGGCTCTAATGTCAGCACACTGGTTAATAAGCATCGTGAGAAACCTGCTTACATCGCTTCACCAAAACTTAAAAGCCAAGCTAATGATGACATTCCAGTGTATTACCCCGGTCAAAAATCGCCTCAACCCGTTTCAACAAAAGCCAAACATCCTAAGCCCATGTCAGCCAGCATCAGCAAATCTCAGTTTTTACCCCCTGAGATGTATGGCACATGGGAATTAACAAGCAAACTGATTGATACCAATGCACGACGTGAAATCGGTCATATCACGCATAACATTTGGGTATTACAACGCATGGGCGAGCAGGTTATCCTCAGCAACCCTAACACCGGTGCTTCAACATCAATTCAAGTTGATAACGTGCGAGGCACCACAGCCACGTTTCACCATATCAGCATCCCTAAAAAGAATTTGATTCTGTTTGAGATGCCCACCATCACCGTTGAGAAAGACCGCTTAAAAGGCATTACGTATAATAAATCTCAAAAAACAAATTCAAAGGGTGCCATTGTAAAGTCATATTATTACCAATACCAACTCGTAGGGCGTCGTATTGGTGGTAGTCGCATCAAATTTAAAAACGAAGAAGAAACCGACGACCTCGATTTTGAGGTTGAAGAGGTTCAATACCAGCCTTAGGTACTTTTTTTCAGCTTTTATTTCTTAAACATAATGTAACGACTTTTTAACTTTAAGTCATAAACCCTTCAGTTTTTAACCCAACCTTCCGATAACGAACTATACGGTTAGGAATGATTACAGACTGAGGTTTTGGTTATGGCTTTTTTATCACTTAAATCGAATCAACATAAAACACTCCCTTTACATGTCGATTCGAAGACAAGCGCTGATTTTTTAAAGCGTTTGAAATATCGTGGCCAAGCGCTTGCTGAATACGCC
>CAYGPY010000390.1:0-2082 GCA_964351765.1 uncultured Vampirovibrionales bacterium | reverse complement strand
ATGCCGGTACAGCACAGGCGACACGTAAAATTACTGAAGCCGGACTAGCAGGCGGAGCTACTGTAACTCAGGTGGCAGGAAAGCATGCCTATGCAGCAGACGTAACAGTAATCTACGAACCCTTCTTTGGTGGGATGTCGATCCCTTACATTGGTGGTGAAATTACGTTGATTCCAGCAGGGTTTGATATCAACTATACCCAAGTGAGTACCGCTTCAGTCTATTAAGATAGAGCTAAGATACCTTTAGTGGTTATGTTTGCCTTTGCTATCGCATTGGCAATAGGCAAAAACTTTGACTTGCACGTCAACAACTTGCAAGCCTTTTTCATCAGCAATGGCTTTGGCTAGCTTAAAAATTTCGTCGCTCTCAAATTCTTCCGTCCCACCACAGTCCAAGCAAATAATGTGGTGATGGGGTGAGCCAGGGTTACGAGCCAGCTCATAATGCTTGTGGTCTTCAGCAAAATCGAGTTCGCGAAGCACACCTAAAGAGGCCATCAACTTTAGCGTGCGGTAGGACGTTGCTAAGCTAATATCAGATTGCATGTGTTTCAGCTTATGTTGAAGTTCTTCAGCACTCAGGTGCTCGCCTTCAGGTAGCTCGTAAAAAATATCGATAATCTGCTCGCGCTGTGGCGTCATACGAAAGCCTTGAGCACGCAGTGATTTTGCCAACAGGTCTTTGGTCTCAAAATCGGCTTCAGACAGATGTGTACCCACATTCATGCGGTTGGGTATAGGATGTCCTGGCCGATGGTGGGATACCGTTGGCTTGGTTTGGGTTTTACTGCTGGCATTTTTTTTAGACTGTGGCGACATAAAGAAAAGCTCACTTGAAATAAGGGAAACAAAAATTGAAATGAGAAAATGGGGGGATAAGGCGGCAACGTGTTCAAAGCGAGACAAACGTAACAACACCTTTGAATTACGATGCGTTTCAGGTAGAATACCACGAAAGCAAGCGCTTTAGATCGTTTTAAACGGTTCGCTCCGATTCCTTAAGAATCTTGCTGAAATGATGTTTTAAAAATTATAATAACCGTAAGGATGCTTGATATGCCACTCATCGAAACGATGACCCCAACATACTACTCGCTTTTTCTTCCCAGCTTAGGTATGGGTGAACTGGCTATTATTTTCGTTATGATCTTAATTCTGTTTGGCCCCGGTAAGCTCCCTGGTGTGATGAAGTCGATGGGCGAAGGCATCAAGCAATTTAAAGAAGCCACTAAAGAGGGCTCTAACCCTGAAAACCCTTCTATTGAAGGCTAAGTTTCTTTCGTTCTTTATTCTTATTTAAAGTTTTAAAACCCTGCACTGGTTCGTTTGAATTGGTTTGCAGGGTTTTTCAATTATTATGATTTAAGTGATGGACACATGTCTATGGTACTTAGAGCATGGAATGACCTATAATAAGAGACTAGCAATGAGATTCGCTCTAATTAAAGAGTGACTTGTCCTTGCTAAGCCGTGTTTGTGCACCACGCCCTGATGGAGAGAGTAATCCAACAAGCTTAATTGTATTGCTATTATGACTGTGACACCCCCCGATAAAACTGATTTAGGCACGCCAGCTTCTAACACACCTGCTGTAAACACGCCATGGCGTAAGCGCATTGTTAATGTGGCTGTTATTGTTGCTGTGGTGCTTGGGGTGATTCGTATTGGGGCTGAATTGCTGCCTTGGGTGTTAAATCACCCAAGTATTCATACGCGTGTGAATGGCTTGATATTGGATGCGACGGGCTTGGACATTCGTTACAAGCGCCTTGCTGTGATTCCAACCCTTACGCGTGGTATTGAAATTCGGATTCTTGATGGGCGTATTATCGATGATGCACCCAAGAACACCACCGCCGAACCAAAACCTGATAACCTTTACTCGGAGTCGTTGCGTGTTGAAAACAGTGATACGCCTTTACTCGATGCGCATAAAATAACGTTTAATATGCGTTATTTGCCGGCTGTCACACGGATGCATTTTGAATTGTCTCGTTTGGTGTTTGTAACACCCACGGTGTATGGCAGTGTTGAAAAGGCCAGTCGTTTTATTTCTACCCGTTTGGAAGAGGCACATCAA
>CAYGPY010000389.1:0-2086 GCA_964351765.1 uncultured Vampirovibrionales bacterium | reverse complement strand
GTAATTAATCACAGTGAAGTAGAGAAGAACAAACCAAATTAAAAATCTACCGTAGCATTATCCCGCAGTCCATCAGAATATACAAGGGGGTAATATTTAGCAATATTTAGGAGTTAATTAAGTTAGAACGTGGTCACCATGCCTTCATTTCTATTGTTTTTATAATAATTTCGCTAATCCCCTCCGTTCGGCTTTAAGGCTCGATTTCTGTCTCGGTCTCTTTACAGAACGGGCATCGCGCGCTCACAATTTGTGCTATCATCTTAGCAATTAAATTTTTCTCACCCTCAATCAATGTGCTTAACACGTTGTCGCACTTCTAAGGAAAACCCTCGTCATGTCTTTTCGTTTGCCTCAGGCTTCACTTACGGCTCTCACTAAAACGCCTTATTCGCATTCAATCCGTCCTGCTTTTAAAGGTATCGCCAACTCAACGCGCTTTGGCTCATCAGCGGCACAGCCACAGCCCACCTTTAGTGGCTCGCACTCTAAAAAAAACGGACTTTCACGCAAACTAGGGACCTATATTCATAACGGTCTGCATGTGGTGTTGGGTGGCATTGCCATCTTGACGCTGGCTTTTCCGCATGGCGGGCATGATGACACCCAGCACGAGGCGGCCCCTACGGAGCAGGTGATTGACGATGGTGACGTGCACCATGATCATAATGAAGACGTACACGACGATCATGATGAAGTCACCCACAGTAGCGATGAAGCAATTTCCGAAAAAATCAGAGACGGTTTAGTCGAAGTAGATCTGTATTTTCACTTGGCGGTGCTGGCCCTGATTAGCTACGATCTGGTGCATCACTTTCAGAACAAAGCAAAAAACAGAAAGCACGCCTCGGTCACACTCGATGAAATCTCAAAGCAACTGGCCACCCAAGGTATTCATCTTTCAGTGGATTTATCCAGCCCGCTACTAAGCGGTAAAGACATCCCAAGCGACACGCTCCGCAGCGCCAACGAGGTGTTAAACAAAATGAATTTAACCCTACACGCCGATCACGACGGAACGGTGATGACACCGGCGGCAAAAAGCAAAAAGAACGCCCCAACAGAGTCCCCAGACCGAAGCACCCTAAACCAAGAAGCCCAAGACCTCCTAAAATCAATCGGCATCACCCTCACAAAAAAGTAAGTCTTGGTGGTAATGTTAAACAAAATATACAAAGAGGGAGATATACAGTAAGTGTATATCGACTAGACAGCCAAGTCGTTTGAAACTACTATCTCAGACTAAGCTGCAATTGAGGTTCAACCCATTTATTAACAAAGGTATGGAAGAGCAGTCTCTGACTTTCATAATAGTCTTCATCAGGCACATTAATGTATAAGTTATCTTGTTCTATACAATATTCAACAAAGCTAGTAATTATGTTTTTAAAATTTCTATCATTAAGTTCTACATATCCAACAACTTTATTTCTTATTGAAGCTAGTTGTTTTCCGGATTTCATAGGCGTAGTCAAGGCCATGCTCCCGATATAAGATTTTTCCGACAAAGCTAACTCGATATGTGCTTGCCCAGAGGCTGTAATCCTAATTCTATTCATCTCCTTGACAGCTTCTTTACTAGAGTCATATGACTCAATAAGACCGTAGTTGTAAAATTCTTCAATAAGTTCAAAGACAACCTTTTTTCTAAGGCCCAAACACTCGAAATACTGGAAAAGGTCATCAATATCCACATATGATTGCAATTCATTTTTACTTGATGAAATATCAATATCCTTTAAATATTGCAGAATTCTTAGTTTAGACAAAGGAGATGTAGAAAATTTCGATGGTACTGAAAATAAATTCAGAATAAAATCACTATTTTCCTGTTGAAAATAATTATACTTCCCTAGTACAACTGCCAGATTAAATCGATCTCGATCAATGAATTCAGGATCAAGGTTGGTTCCCATAGAACTAATAAATAAGTCATCAGTTGAAATAATTGGTGAAATGATAACACTTTTAGACAGGACTAAGCTTCGTCTCAAACTAAAATTTGACAGCATACCTATTCGCCGTCCTAAAAAGTCGGTCTCAATAAAAACCTTTTGAAGACTATGAGAAAAAGCTTGTATTTGAT
>CAYGPY010000388.1:1688-2099 GCA_964351765.1 uncultured Vampirovibrionales bacterium | reverse complement strand
GCGTAAGACGTCAAAAAGACTTGTACCACAAACTCGAACAGTCGAATAGGCCTTGAGCCCGAATGTAGCAAGGGTGAGTGGACTTCCCATACTTTGCTATACACGTGCACATGTGGGTTTTCTTCTTCTCTAGAAAAGAAAAAGAACCTGTAGCCTCGTTCTCTGAATACTATTGCGCTCACCTATAGTCCTTGAGACGTATAACATCGTGATGAGGCGTGCCGCTTTTTGGCGTCGCTCTCGATTGCCTTGTATGCATTTTATTTGTGTGCAATTTGCTTATCTGTGAAGAGGTAGTCTTTTAACTCCTTGTCAAAGCTTGGATCTTGTCTTCTAATCCATTCAAGAACCATCGCTGCGTGCTCTTTTTCCTCATCTCTATTATGAACAAGGATGGCTTTTAATTCTTGA
>CAYGPY010000388.1:0-1678 GCA_964351765.1 uncultured Vampirovibrionales bacterium | reverse complement strand
TGGTTGTACCAGTCTACCGCCTCAAGCTCTTCCATTAATGATGTAATTGCTCTATGCATATCTCTGGTTTCGTTTGTAAGTTCATTTATTGGCTCGTGATAACCTTCATTTGACATTTTTATCTCCTCGATAAATGGTTTAGGGATTTTGATGCATAAGGTGTTGCTAAGTGGCGCGCTTTTTTGTGCGTACGGTGGAGCGAAGCGGAACATTCTTGAGCACTTGTATGATCGATTGTTAGGTTGCTGAATGTTTGCGACTGTTAAGTACTTCGCGGAGGGCATCATTTACAGATTTGGTATTAGGGAATTCCTTTGTAAGTTCAGGCTCTATTACTACGACATTGGTTCCTTCCTGGTACTGCTTGTAATATTTGCCACGAACGCCTTTCCCTAATGGTTTCAAATCATATTCTGGCTTTAATTCATCTTTAGATTTGCTCATAATCTCTTTACGGGTCATTTTTCGTGCTGATATGGATCTTATTTTATCACCCCGATGAGTATGCGACACAACAACTAAATTGCCGCTTGACGTGTGCCCAAAGGTCAAAAACCTATATTCTTCCTCAGAATTGTCAGGATCTGGATAAGTTATTGCTAGTGGATCTCCAAATACGGTTGTAGCTTCGTCAAATGAGACACCATGTTTTTGTAAATTCTTGGCATCTTTCAATTTGTCCCATTCGAATTTAATGTCGGATTGTGTGGCAACTAAATGAAACTTACTACATGTAGCTTTATAGTTTATATATGCCAACTTTGCTTATAGATTTGGAAACTATAAACATGGCTGCTCCGATTAAATCTTTTTCGGGTTCTCTGCCCGTTTTACCAAAATTTCTATTACATCGGGGCTTTCTGTTAATTTGACTATTTCATGGCCGGTGCGGGCGCAATAGGCTTCGAAGTCTATTGTGGCGTGCGGATCGGTGGCTTCTACGTAGAGTACTTCGCCGGGTTGCATTTTGTTCAGAGCGACCTTGGCTTTTAGAACCGGCAGGGGGCAGTTCAGCCCCTTGGCGTCGAGATGAACATCGTGCAGAGGTTTTTCGACAGTATCATTCATGCCCTGCATTATACTGTAGCAAAGGTAATTGCACAGCGCTCAGCGGTAAAAACCGCTCCTCAAAAAGAGGAGCGGATACCAATGATGCCTGATGCACCCGGCAATGGCGCCAGGTCTTTCACAAAAGATGTGTGTCGACGCATTTCTTCATTCAGCAGGTTGGTGCCACGCGCGAACACGGTAAATTCAGTGCCTTGAAAGTCGTGAGTGTAACTCGCGTAGATATTGAGCAAATCAAAGCCGTCCGTCTCAGTTTCCAGTGGCGCGGTGTCGTTTTGATCGCCAGTGTGAGTATATTCTACTGAAAAGTTAAATGGCCCGCGGGCATAGTTCAGCCCCGCACCGATTCGCCAGGGAGTGATACGTGGAAGATTAGCGCCACCGTCTCTTTCTGCTTCGACATAGTCTGTCCAAAGACGCAGATCCATATTTCCGCGATTGTCTGAAAAAATATTGAACATGCCTTCAAGCTCAAAACCATAGAAGTCAGCGTCGTCCTGAGTGTGAACAAGCAGGAGGGGTTCTTCATCTTCATCCGGATGAAGAATGTCGGGAGGATCACCGCTGTAGTCTTCCTCTAGGGGGTCGGCAACGCCATCGTTATTAAGAT
>CAYGPY010000387.1:0-2111 GCA_964351765.1 uncultured Vampirovibrionales bacterium | reverse complement strand
GTTTGTTACGGGCGGGCCTGCTGAGCAACGTAAGCGACGGTTGGATGAAGAACGCATTACCGATTTGTTGGCCGTGCATTATGCCATTGAACAATTTGCCAAAGAGAACGATCATTTACCAACGGAGTTGCACGACACGCTTGGCCCCAAGTATCGGCAATTGCCTGACGAGCATACGTGGGAAGATCCTGAAACGGGTGCACCTTACACATACCGCATTGTGAATGAAGAACGAGCGGATAAGGACAACCCTAAAAAACGCAAGGCTGATTATGAATTGTGTGCGGTATTTATCACCGACACCATTGAGGGCAAGCAACAAAACCCTCACAAAAATCGCTATAACCACTACTACCCCTCTGATGTCCACAACGCCTTCTGGTCACATCCGGCTGGGGAACAGTGCTTTAGTTTTGAGATTGAAGTTAAAAAAAGGTAAACTAATTTTAGTTAATACTTTAGGAATTTTAGTAAATGACTCAACACGACTTGACCAAAAGAAACATGCATCTCAAACAAGTAAAAAACACTATTATTGATACAAAAGTGTATATAACATATTACAAGGACTTATTTTGTTACAATCAGAATAGGGTTGACGTAATAAATGCCTCAGCAAATACATTTTTTGTTTTAGCTGGTTATGCGATGCTTGATTCTTGTGTTTTAAAACTCTCAAAAGTTACTGACCCTGCAGATCAAGGGAAATTTCAAAACACTTCTATGGAAAGACTGTTGTTAGAGAATGTGCCCCAAGTCTATACCGCATATGAAACTATTAAATCTGATCTTAAAAAGCTATATGACCATCTAAGTATAATTAGAGAAAAAAGGAATAAGCAACTAGCACATTCAGATACATCTTCAATCAATACAACTTATCCTTATACGGTTTCCGAAATTGAACAAGCAATCAAATTACTAGATTCTATATTCAACAAAATCATCAAACACTTACCTAAAGGAATGGAATGCGACCCAAATATGGATTATGCGCTTGACGATGTGATTATAGATTACAGTTCAGATGCACGTGCAACATTAATTATGCTTGAAAAAGGTCGGCGATTCGATAGGTTAATCGAATCAATGCCGTTAGAAATTTTAGAACCTTATTTTCCAGAACAGGATCCTCTTTTGGGAAAAGGTGTTTTTCAACATGACATACTTCAATTTATCGATCATAAAGACATAGAGGAAGAGAATTAGTAAATACTCTATTCATTTACTGAAACCTTCCCTGTGCTAAACTTTATCTATGCATGATGAACGTGAGCACAAGCCTTTTTCTCTTTCTTCGCCGTTTCCACCGGCCGGAGATCAGCCTGCGGCGATTGAGTCTCTTGTTTCTGGGCTTAACGAAGGGATGGAAGCGCAGACCTTGCTTGGGGTGACCGGCTCAGGGAAGACTTACACCATGGCCAATGTCATTCAGGCCACCCAACGCCCCACACTCATTATTTCGCACAACAAAACACTGGCCGCGCAACTCTATAACGAGTTTAAAGAATTTTTTCCTGATAACTGTGTCGAGTACTTCATCAGTTACTATGACTACTACCAGCCCGAAGCCTACATCCCAAGTAGCGATACCTTTATTGAAAAAACGGCGCAAATCAACGAAGAAATTGACCGCATGCGCCACGCCACCACGCGCAATTTGTTTGAGCGCCGTGACACCATTGTTGTGGCCAGCGTCAGTTGCATCTATGGCTTGGGTCTGCCAGAAAACTATTTTAAAGCCGCCTTCTCACTGAACGTGGGCGATGTGATCGAACGCCAAGACATCCTGCGCATGCTGATTCACATTCACTATAACCGCAACGATGTGCAACTCAAGCGTGCGCATTTCAGAGTGCGGGGCGACATCATTGAGGTGCAACCCGCCCACTCGGAAAACGCCATTCGCATTGAACTATTTGGCGATGAAGTGGAACGCCTTAGTATTGTGGCACCCACCACGGGCGAAATTTTAGAGATGCCCAATGACGTGGTGATTTATCCGGCGGTTCACTTTGTGGCTGATGATGAGGGCATGGAGGCGGCCATTAAACGCATGCAGGCCGAACTCAAAGAACGCTTGGCTGAACTCAGTGGTATGGACAAACACC
>CAYGPY010000386.1:0-2133 GCA_964351765.1 uncultured Vampirovibrionales bacterium | reverse complement strand
CCGTAATCAAGTTAAATGTTAAAAAGATAGCAAAACCACCAATAGCCAAGGCAATGATGCCAGCAACAGCAAATTGGATTAGTGCTTTTTTGGGTTTACGTTTTGGAGCCATAGTGGAACTCAAACCTCATCACATTACGTGGTTCATTAAATTTATAATATCTCAAATGGTGTCATCAAATGCGTTCAAATACTAGAGCTCACAGTGTTATGTCGCAACTCAAAAAGATAGCAACGCATAATCGCTCCAGATTACGCCTTGATACCAGCATACCTGTTGCTAGGGGTTTACTTATCCACTAAACAGTGGATTTCTTGAATTCAGCTCTAAATGAAGCCCAATTAAGATCCCTATTAAAAAATTTAAGGACTCAAACGATCCATGAGTCTTGGAAACGGAATGGTCTCACGCACGTGATGCACGCCACAAATCCAAGCCACAGTGCGCTCGATACCCAAGCCAAAACCAGCGTGAGGGAAACTTCCGTACTTTCTTAAATCCAAATACCAGTCAAACGCCGATTCGGGTAAGCCGTGCTCTTTAATTTTAGCGAGCAACACATCCAAGTCATCTTCACGTTGGCCCCCGCCAATCATCTCACCGTAGCCTTCAGGAGCAATCATATCCACATTTAGAGAATATTTTTCATTCTCAGGATCTGCTTTCATATAGAAAGCCTTGATTTCACGCGGGTAACGATGAATCATCACAGGGCGGTCAAACTCTTGGGAAATGGTTGTTTCTTCATCCGCACCAAAATCCTCGCCCCACGGTGTATCTTTACCATTTTTATGAAGAATTTCGATCGCCTCGTCATAGGTAATACGAGGAAATGGTTTTTGAATGGCTTCAAGCTTACTGATATCGCGTTCAAGCACTTCAAGTTCATAGCGACGGTTTTTCACAACACGTTGCACGATATAACAAACAAAGTCCTCAGCCAGATCCATATCACCGGCTAAATCCATAAAGGCCACTTCAGGCTCTACCATCCAAAACTCAGTGAGGTGGCGACGTGTCTTTGATTTTTCAGCACGGAATGTCGGTCCAAAACAATACACCTTACCAAAAGCCGCAGCGGCAGCCTCGGCATAAAGCTGACCACTTTGAGTTAAGTATGCCGTCTTATCAAAGTACTCGGTTTCAAAGAGGTTACTAGTACCCTCGCACGCGTTAGGCGTAAAAATGGGTGAATCAATCAGCGTAAAACCGTTCTCATTAAAATAATCACGTACCGCTGCAATAATTTCATGACGAATCCGCATAATGGCGTTTTGGCGCGACGAACGCAACCACAAATGACGGTGATCCATCAAAAACGCAACGCCGTGTTCTTTAGGTGTAATAGGATATTCTTTGGCTTCGCTAATCAAGGTGATTTCGTTTACGCCAATTTCAAAACCAATCGGAGATCGTTTGTCTTCTTTAACAACACCTGTTAACGTAATACTGGATTCCTGAGACAAGCGCCCTGCGGTATCAAACATCGCCTCATCCACATCGCCTTTAAACACCACGCACTGAATCACCCCTGTGCCATCACGCAATTGCAAAAAGTGCAGTTTGCCACTTGAACGTTTGTTATACAGCCAGCCTTTTAAGGTCACTGTTTGACCATCATGCTTTGCGATGTCTTGAATATACACGTGTTGATGGGTATCAGTCGATACGGTTGTGGTCATAATAACGCTCTATTTCTCTGTCGATGAAACTTTAAAAACTAAAAATGGATTTTACTTCCGTTTGCCTTCTCTTAAATTAAATTCGTCATTTTGATGCCACCGGTCAACGTCAGTAGCAGAGAAGCTAGACAAGCGGATTGATTCAAACCATTGGCGGGCATCTGAAGGTAAGTCAGGTTGGGGGGCATTGATTTCCATGTCCAAATCCTGACGTAATAAACGGTAGTCATCCAAATCCGAGTTAACTGCCGTCTGACCTTGCTCTGTAAAGCGCTTCCAAAAATCATTGATTGCCTTTTGAGCTGCTTCAACACGTTCGGTGTGCATGTCTTTTAACCGCGTCACCGTATCCAACAGGGGCTTCCACTTGGTGCGGTATTCTTTCACGTCGTTATCCGTTAAGATAACACGGTAATCGCGACCATACATATTAAACGTCGTATCCTGAAC
>CAYGPY010000385.1:0-2141 GCA_964351765.1 uncultured Vampirovibrionales bacterium | reverse complement strand
GTTACGGATCATCTCCGCGCTTTCAGACGCGACATCCACGTTACGGATTCTCGATTCAGCAGCCGATAAGTTCTCGATACTAATCGATAGGTTTTGTGCGGTGGCTTCAAGTCGGTTTACAAAAGAACCCACACCTGCTCGGGCTGTATTTAATGCAGTCATCGCATTGTCGACGTTCGTGATATAGGTTTGATACGTTGCGTTATCGACATTGGTACCTGAAGCAGCAGCTAAGTTAAGTCCGCCAGCACCCGTTGTTGAATCTCCTAAGGCACCCACGATATCAATTTCATCGTTGATCGTTGAGTTAGGTCCAACTTGAAGTACAAAGTTAGCTGGAACACCGGCGTTCGCAATAAGAGGCACGTTGTTAAATGAAGTTGAGTTCGCAATACGGTCAATATCGGCTCGAAGTGCATCAATTTCTTGGTTAATCGCTGTTCGTTGAGCTGTTGCGTTTGTATCGTTCGCACCCTGAACAGATAGTTCACGAACTCGTTGTAAGTTATTTTGAATCGTTTGATAAGCACCATCAACAATGTTTAACATGTTGATACCATCTTGAGTGTTATCAAGTGCTTTTCTTGAGCCTCTGATTTGAGACCGTAAGTTTTCTGAAATTTGTAAGCCCGCTGCATCATCACTGGCTCGGTTAATTCTAAAACCAGAAGCTAGTTTTTCCATACTCTTGGAAAGATTAAAGGTATTATTGGTTAAATTACGTTGGGCATTCATTGAGGTTACGTTGGTATTAATTACTAAAGGCATAGTTCTATCTCCATTCTTAGCGTGGTGTTCAAGCACGCAATTATTTATACTCGCTTAATACAGGTCTTGTATCGATTCACAAAATAAGAACGTGATGTTCAAGTCACAAACTTGTAATGAGAAACTAGCAAGACATTAAATTGTTAGGTAATTAAATCCTTAATCTGTATTTTTGTGTTCTAGTGTTCTACATGTCGTGTTTAATGTCAGTGTGCAACTGTACAACTGGAATAGTACAATTTTGCATTTGATAGTAAACGGTGGATAACTGGAATTAGGATAATCTACATTTTGTTTTGTTTAGTCTGAACTCGTGACGGAGTCTCGACTGTCTGAAGGAGTGTTCCTTCTGATAAAATTAGTATCGGTAATGTAGTCCGAATTCTTTAGTAAATTCATAAAATCTCCACCATTTAGTTGAGAGCTAAAAAACCATAAAAATGCTGTTCTACCTACTATCACTAAATAATAGCCTTTTCAGCTAATTGTGCAAGATTCGTCGTATCCCTCAAACTCACTACATCAAACGGACTAGAAGCAAGCAAAAAGGTCTCCTCTAAATAGAGGAGACCTTTAATGTGCTATATCATTCACTGACTCAAGCTATGAATCAAAGACGATATTAACCTAGTAACTGTAGAGCTAAACTTGGTGCTTGGTTCGCTTGAGACAGAATCGCAGCAGAGGACTGTTGCAGAATCTGGTTACGAATCATTTCAGCACTCTCAGAAGCGACATCAACGTTACGAATACGGGATTCGGATGCTGACAAGTTCTCGATACTGATTGACAAGTTAGACGCAGCACTCTCTAATCGGTTGGAGAACGCACCCACTGTCGCACGATCTGTATTTAATGCGGTAAGCGAGTTATCAATAGCTGTAATGTACGTTTGGTACTGAGCGTTTGTCGTTGCTGCAGCTGCAGCGAGGTTCAAACCACCAGCACCCGTTGTAGCATCACCCAAGGCAGTCACGATATTAATTTCATCGTTCGCTGTTGAGTTAGGGCCAACTTGAAGTACATATTGAGCAGGTACACCGGCAGCGGCTAACAGAGGGGTTCCGTTAAACTGGGTACCACCAGCAATACGATCGATATCAGCACGTAATGCGTTGATCTCTTGGTTGATCGCAGCTCGTTGAGGCGCCGCGTTCGTATCGTTGGCACCCTGAACAGCGAGTTCACGAATTCGTTGCATATTATTTTGAATGGTTTGATAGGCACCATCAACAATATTCAACAAGTTCAGACCGTCTTGCGTGTTATCCAAGGCCTTTTTAGAACCACGGATTTGTGCTCGTAATGATTCTGAAATCTGCAAACCAGCCGCATCATCGCTTGCACGGTTGATACGAAAGCCTGAAGATAGC
>CAYGPY010000384.1:0-2154 GCA_964351765.1 uncultured Vampirovibrionales bacterium | reverse complement strand
TGCCGGTGTTTTAGAGTCCGATTTTGGAAAACTAAACTACGAACAAGGCGATTACTTAGTCATTCCACGAGGAACAAGCTACCGTTTTCTCACCGAATCCAAAGACAGTTTTTTTCTACTGATTGAATCGTTTAGTCGTGTTATCCAACCTGATCGCGGCATCATGGGCCAACATGCGCTGTACGATCCGGCCATGATTAATACCCCTGAGCCGAATCCCCAAGAAGATACCTCACGAGAGTGGGAAGTTCGTATTAAGCGTGAGAATGAGTTGACCCGTGTCTTCTATCCGTACCATCCTATGGATGTGGTGGGATGGAAAGGCGACTTGAGTGTATGGCAACTCAATATTCGCGACATTCGTCCGGTAATGAGCCATCGTTACCACTTAGCCCCAAGCGTTCATAGCACCTTTCAGGCCAACGGATTTATCATCTGCACGTTTATGCCTCGCCCGCTTGAAGAAGATCCTGAAGCAGTACGCGTGCCGTTTTATCATCGCAACATTGATTACGATGAAGTACTGTTCTATCACGATGGCGACTTCTTTAGCCGAGACAACATTGATGCTGGTATGGTGACCTTCCACCCACAGGGTATTCATCACGGGCCTCATCCTGGCGCGATGAAGGGCAGCCTAACCAAAGAACGCACCGATGAAAAAGCGGTGATGGTAGATACGGTAAATCCACTTCACCCAACACCTACCTTTGAAGCCGTTGAATGGCCGGAGTACCATATGAGCTGGCAAGAAAAAACACCGGCCTCATAAGCCTATTTATAACTTTTCAAACGAAACCCGACTGAAAGACCTTTATTATGACGATTACTCTCGATCCCAATGACCTTGAATTGGTTGACCGCTACAAACTTTTAATTGGGAGTGTCGTGCCTCGGCCTATTGCCTTTGTTTCAACAATCAGCAAAGATGGCATGACCAACGTGGCGCCTTACAGCTATTTCAACGTGGTGTGTACCGATCCGCCGACGATCATGTTTTGCCCTAACATTAACGGGCGCACTGGCGAGAAAAAAGACACGCTAAAAAACATCGAAGAGACCGGTGAGTTTGTCATCAACGTAGCAACCGAAGACATTGTGCATCAAGTAAATCAATCCGCTGGTGAGTATCCCTATGGCGTAAGCGAATTTGAAAAAACGGGACTCACCCCCATTGATTCAGACACGATTAAAGCGCCTCGCGTTAAAGAATCCCCCATTCAGTTTGAATGCAAGCTCAACCAAATTGTGCCTGTGGGTGATGGCTCCAAAGGCTCTGGTTTTGTTGTGTTGGGTACCATTCAACGCTTTCACTATGATGAAAACGTGTATGATAACGGCAAGATTATTTTAGAAAAACTAAAACCCGTTGGACGTATCGCAGGCATTGGGTATTGCCGTGTGAATGATACGTTTGATATTGCCCGAGCTGAAATTTAATAGCACTACTTATTTAGACGTTTGCTTTTGTTTTTCCATCACCTCAGCAGAAATAGCTTCAGGAGGGTTGGTAGTAGGACGAAGGCGGACTTTTTGTTGCTTACTGGCAATAATCACACCCGCAATGGTGCACAAGGCAGCCACGGCCATCCAACGGTTGAATGATTCATCCAACAAATAAAACCCCAGCACCGCAGCCAACACAGGCTGAATAAACGCATAACTAGCCACCAACGATGGCGTAGAACGAGCGAGTGCGAAGTTGTTGAGTGTATAGGTACCAATACTGGCAAACACCACGACGTAAGCCATTAACACCCACGCTTGTGATGACATCTCACCAATAAAATCAAACGCAGCCAAGCCTTGTTGAGATACTTCAAGCCCAATAAACGTGAAGAAATATAGAATACTTGAAATGATATAACAATACGCCATTAACGAATAGGCATTCACATTTTTAAGCAGTGACTGGCTTCCAATTAAAAACCACGAAAAGGCAAAAGCCGCTGTCAGGATGAGCAAGTCACCAAAGATGTAATGCTCAGGTAAGGCCAGATCGGTTTTTTGCGCAAAGATAAGTAAAAAGACACCGGCAAAGGCAAGCAACACACCAAACACTTTAACAGGGTGGTAAGGCTCTCGCCCAATCAAAAAACTAATTATCAGTGTCTGGATAGGAATGGTGGCCATAATTAATGCCGAATGAAACGC
>CAYGPY010000383.1:0-2172 GCA_964351765.1 uncultured Vampirovibrionales bacterium | reverse complement strand
TGGACACTTGGCTAGCAGCTTCAACATTGGCGCGAGTGCCCTTACGAAGGTCTTTATCAAGCGTACTCGCTGAGGCTAAGGTCACGCCAGCCACGTCATCAATCAACTGAGCGTAGATGTTCTTGCCGCTACGGTGGATTGCCATACGAGGACGTTCTTGTGTACCACGAATTTTCTTACGAATACTTCTATGGCGTTTACGGCTAATGGCTTTACGATTCGGTTTACTAATCATCGGTTAAAATTCCTGTATTTTTTTGGTTTAATGACGTTAAAATTATGAAGTAATAGTGTCGCTTATTTACCTGACTTACCAGCCTTACGACGGATCTTCTCACCAGCGTATTTCACACCCTTACCTTTATAAGGCTCTGGTGGACGCTTGGAGCGAATCAGGGCAGCCACTTGGCCAACCACTTCTTTATCAATGCCTTTGATTTCAACTTTGGTGTTGCTCTCAACATTAAAGCTCACGTTTGGTGGGGCTTCAACTTGCACAGGGTGGCTAAAACCCAATTGCAAATCAAGGTTGTTACCTTGCACCGCAGCACGATAACCCACGCCAACAATTTCAAGATTTTTGGTAAAGCCGGTGCTCACACCCAAAACCATATTGTTTAACAATGTGCGACTCAACCCATGCAAAGAACGGGCTTGACGCTCTTCAGACACACGGCCTACAAGAACTTGAGCGCCTTCTTTTTCAAAGGTGATTTCAGGACGAAACGTACGGGTCAATTCGCCCAATGGGCCTTTTACCGTAACGGTTGTACCGTTTGGAGCTGGGTTAATTGTCACGTCCACTTTTTCTGGAACGTCAATCGGAGCTTTACCAATTCGAGACATAATTTAAATACCTTATTGCTTTATAGAGTTATTGATAACAAACGTGTAAAACGAGATAGAGCTATCGGCTTAGTAAACGTAAGCCAATACTTCGCCGCCTACTTTTTCAAAACGCGCTTCGCGGTCAGTTAAAATACCTTTGTTGGTACTTACAATGGCCACACCAGCACCGTTAAGAACACGAGGCAAGCTATCTACGTTTGAGTAACGACGTAAACCAGGACGGCTCACACGGCGAATCTTACGAATCACAGGGAAACCTTCACGGTCATATTTCAACGCTACACGAAGTGTTTGGAAGCCGCTTTCTTCGTTTTCACGCGTTTCGTAGCTTTGCACGTAGCCTTCGCGTTGAAGCAATTTAACAATTTCAATCTTCAAACGGGATGCGGGAATTTCAACCGAAGGGTGGCTGACAGTACACGCATTACGAATACGGGTTAGTAAATCGGCGATAGGATCTGTTTGCATAATCGTTAGACCATTCCTTTATTTGGGTAATATCTAATTACGGTTAATACTAAAATTAATAACGTTTCTATTGATGGGCTGGTAACTATGTCTACCAGCTCGATTTTACAACACCTGGTAACATACCTTCAGAGGCATATTTACGCAAGCAGAGACGACAGAGACCAAAATGGCGATAGTAGCCACGAGGACGAGCACAGATGCCGCAGCGGTTTCTCAACTTAACGCGAGAAAACTTACCACGTTCTGCAAGAACACGATGTTTTTGTTCTTTTACCGTCATTGATGTTTTAGCCAAGAGTCAATTCTCCTAATTCATATTGATGTCAAACTTTACTAATACTATTAAACGCGTGGTTCTGACTTTGCTTTAGAAGCCGCAAACGGGAAGCCAGAAGCCACCATCAACGCTTTCGCATTCGCATCATCACGCTCGGAAGTAACGATGGTGATGTTCATACCACGCATACGTTGTACTTTATCGTAGTCAATCTCAGGAAAGACCAACTGATCTTTAAGACCTAGGTTGTAGTTACCACGGCCATCAAAGGCTTGTGGGTTCAGACCTTTAAAGTCACGAATACGAGGAAGAACCACGCCCGTTAACTTTGCTAAGAAATCATACATACGCGCACCACGAAGGGTCACTTTCGCGCCAACTGGCATTTGCTCACGCAATTTGAAGCCCGCAAGGGATTTCTTTGAACGTGTGACGATTGGCTTTTGACCTGTAATCATCTGAAGTTCAGCAACACCGGCTTCAAGCAATTTGCTGTTTGAAGCGCCATCGCCCAAACCAACGTTAACCACCAGCTTTTCAAAGCGGGGCACTTGATAGATGTTCTTTACTTCCAA
>CAYGPY010000382.1:0-2189 GCA_964351765.1 uncultured Vampirovibrionales bacterium | reverse complement strand
CAATGAGCTCATCTGCACCAGCCCGCAAACCCCGTCCTATTCCTGAGATTGAAGTAAAGCCGGAAATGTGTACCGGTTGTGAAATTTGTGTGAAGGTTTGCCCTGTTGATGTTTTAGAAATGGTTGCCGCACCCGATAAGGTAGAAGGCGCCTTGGCCGCCGTTGCCCACCTAGAGCAATGCACCACGTGCATGCTATGCGAAATCAATTGCCCCCACTTCGCCATCTTTGTTGAACCCGGCAAAGCTGAGTAGATTTTTCTAAAACCCCTGATATAGCTAAAAACCGCTTGTTTAATAACGGGCGGTTTTTTGCTTTGTCAGAATGCCAGTGTAAATTATTGTAAAAGCCCGTATTTGGGTTTAATTAGCCGTGATTCAGATCGATTGGTGATGCGATGTAGTACATGGTGTTATGCATTGGGAATTTTATTTTTTGTAGAGCACACGCGTTATGGCGTGTGTTTTTTTGGGCGTTTTATCTCCGATCGAAAAACACCTGTATACCAAACATAGTGAATACTTGCGGACTTTAAAAGCGATGCGATACTAAAAACTACAGTTACGTTTTACTCATTTTTTCATTTCAAACCGAAAGGAACACACCCACTATGATCCGTTGCCCACATTGCCAATCTGTTTTTTTTAAAACCCTTGAAACACGGAGTCCTCTTTCTATTGAAGAAGGGCAACACCTCATCAACAACACCGATATCAATGAAACGAGTGTCGCGATGATGTATCGAAAAAAATGCCGTCGCTGCAAGGCCGAGGTGTACTCGCAAAAAAACTATCCCGAAAACACATCCCAACTGATCACCTTAGACCAGTGGCTAGACGGCAACAGTCCGTCCAGCATTTTAGGTGATGCCGCCGGAGGTGCCATGCGCCTTTACGCCAGTGAATACACACACAAAATAGCCAAAGGGGCGGATAAAACCAATCGCTACCTTAAGCACATCACGCATCTCGAACAACGCGATCAGTACCCTCAACGACACCCCTAAAACCATAGGAACGCATGTTTATGGATTCAGACAAACTATTAAAACCCGTAAAACGATTGATTACAGCCCTTCAAAAACGCTACAAGCACATTCTGCATGTGATTGACGAGGCGCTTCAATCCGAAAACATTAAAGACAAAATTTGGGCTGTGGAGCAAATCATTAAACGCTCTCAGCTTGATAAAGCTATTGATAGTGCCCTTGAAAGTGCTATGGCGAGTGCCCAAGACAAAGCCTTTGCCAACCGACAAAAGACAGACGCCGAAACGAAAGTAAACTCAAAACAAAACACCGCACAACAAAGCCTCCTAACCAGTGATGTTGAAAAAATAAAAGACATGTCCCTGGAAGAACTTCAATACAACATCGATCTCTTAATGCAAGGAAACGATCTCTAATGATAAGCAACCCGCTACACAACACCAATCCACAGCATGACGATGAAAAACTGATGGTTCGTCAACTCAGCACGCTACTGATGTTTCGGTTTTATGAACCGGGTATTCGACATCTGATTGAGCACTATAAAGATATCTTGTTGGATGTTTCTTGTGGAGAAAGTACTGATGTGTTGATCCATAATTTGCAGGCATCACTACCGCACCTGTGGCTCGTGGTGGATGAAAACGCAACCCTTGCCAGTGAAGACCGTGTAAAGGCTCTTGTAACACTGACCGATGAAATTCCAAATCGCCATGCTTTTATCCACGGTGTGTCACACCCTAACGTACGTCGACACCCTGTACTGATGTCGGCAGCGATTTGTGTGATGAACTATGCCTTTGACACCTTAAACGTGCTGAAGGTGAAGGCCGAATTTGAGGCTCACAACAAACACGCCAAAGGGTTTTGCTGGCGTTATGGCTTTCAGCGTGAAGGCTATTTTAAACACGACAACGTCGTGCAAAACCAATTACACGATGTGGTGATCTATTCATTAAAAAAACAGCGCTTTGAACAGTGGCTCAAAAAAAATCGAAACACATTATTTAAAAACAGCACAACCGATTCCGAATTTATCGGATTCAATACAACACAATTAAAATCCATTAAAAAAGGAGATTAACGTCATGTCATCAGGACGCAAAAAATCAAAGGCACCTAAAATTAAAGCGCCACCACCCATTACAAGAACCTCATTTAACCTGCCCACGGGTGACGTGTTTGGCAGTCACGTGGAAGG
>CAYGPY010000381.1:410-2246 GCA_964351765.1 uncultured Vampirovibrionales bacterium | reverse complement strand
CAAAACCCAATACTTCGGCAACAAATACAACCAAATCGTCACCAAAAAAGAAAGCCACACAATCAACACAACGGGCGAAATCACAACAAAAAACGTCTCAATCTAAGTCAGGGTCATCCAACAAAACGGATGAATCCACGTCGTCTATTAACGATATGTTTGAGACCTTTTTAAAAAAGGGCTTTGGGGGGTTTGATAAGAAAGAGGACGAGAGTTCGTTTAAGAATAAATCGGCTTCCGCCTCAAATCAGCAACGAAGCCGTACGACCAGCCAACCGTCGGACCAAAAGACATCGTCCTCACAGCGAAGTACGAAGTCCAGCCCATCAAACCCTAAACCTAAATCAGAGTCCCCTGTTCGTGGTCAAGACGTTACTGTAGATGCGGGTCTTACGCCAGAAGAAGCCTCTGAAGGTGTTGTAAAAACGGTAAATGTGCAACACAATGAGATCTGCAAGCGCTGTTCGGGCAGTGGTAAGTTGAACGGTTCGCCTTGTTCCTCTTGTGATGGTGAGGGTGTTTTAATTCGGCTAAAGAAAATTGATGTACGTATTCCGGCTGGGGTAAAGGAAGGTTCTAAAGTTCGCGTGGCCAGCGAAGGAGGCCAAGGTCGTTTTGGTGGCGATAGCGGCGATCTATTTCTACAGATTCGTGTCAATATTGATGATTCACTGCGTGTGGAAGGAATGGATGTTCATAGTGAAGTGAGCATTGCTAGTCATAGTGCTGTGTTGGGCGTTGAAGTCACGATCCAAACGATGAATGGGCCGCTTAAAATGACCATACCTGCCGGTACGTCGTCAGGAAAGGTGCTGCGTTTAAAAGATCAAGGGGTCAAGAGTGATCGGGCAAGTGGCGATCATTTCGTGACGGTTCAAATTGAATCGCCCAAGAACTTATCTGAACGTGAGAAAGAGCTGTATCAAGAACTAGCACGATTGCGCCCTGAGAAATCAAATTAGACTCCTTTTCGAATTTGGGTATTACGATGTCTTAGCCCTTATGTGTAAACCCATTGGGTGATGGCAGCTTCGCTGAAAACGCCGATAATATAAAAGGTAGAACTATTCTATAGAGCTAACCGTGTGGCTTCTTGTGGTGTGTGGCAAAAAAACAAAATATAAGTCACTAGATACCAGAGTAACTTCTATCTTCTATCAAGCTCGTTTAGGTGGATTCATTACATGATCAGCTTTTTAAAAACTCATCTTCTTTCCAAACAACGGCTCTATCGACGCTATTCCGTGTTGGCATCAATTGCCTTTGCTTTAGGATTGCTTGTAATTGGCTTAACTGACCTTCCATCGTTTGCTCAGGTGGGGTTGCCTACGTTTGATATTAAAGTTGGCCAAGCAACATCCCCAGAGGATGTGAGTAAAGGCTTGCAAATTTTAGTTTTGTTGACGGTGTTAACGTTGGCACCAGCCATTTTAGTGTTGGCAACGGCTTTTACTCGGATTGTGATTGTGTTGTCGTTAGTACGTCAAGCCATTGGTACACCACAACTACCACCAGGTCAAGTTATTATTGGTTTGTCTCTTATTTTGACGTTCTTTGTGATGTCACCAACGTTTTCTGAAATGAACGAAAATGCTCTGAAGCCTTATTTGGGTGGCCAAATAAAACAGGAAGTTGCTTTAGACAAAGCGATTCAGCCAATGCGAAAGTTCATGTTTCGTCAGACACATCAAAAAGATTTGCAGCTGTTTGTGAATCTAGCCAAACTAAAGCGTCCTAAAACAAAGGCGGATGTCCCAACCTATGTGTTATTACCGGCCTTTGTTATTAGCGAATTAAAGACAGCATTTCAGCTTGGCTTCATTATCTTTATTCCAT
>CAYGPY010000381.1:0-400 GCA_964351765.1 uncultured Vampirovibrionales bacterium | reverse complement strand
TGCACGCGGAACTCGGCTTCGCGCCCTACACATCGGGCTCGAAAGCCGTGATCGGCGTCTTGGCGATGTCGATTTCGTTGCCCTTTAAAATTGTGCTATTTGTACTGGTGGATGGCTGGAATCTGATAGCCAGCTCACTGGTAACAGGCTTTGGTTGACGAGGCATAACGGATGTATCAGTAAGCGTAAGTAAGGTGTACTATGGATCAGGTATTTGTTATCGATACAATTCAAAGAATGGTGTGGTTCATTATTTTATTATCCGCACCTATTTTGGTTGTGAGCATGGTGGTGGGTTTGGGTATCTCGATGCTTCAAGCGGTCACCCAGATTCAAGAATCAACCCTCACCTTTGTGCCTAAAATTCTTGCTGCTCTACTGGTATTAGTCGTATCAAGTC
>CAYGPY010000380.1:0-2297 GCA_964351765.1 uncultured Vampirovibrionales bacterium | reverse complement strand
TATTTCGACGATGCGTACGCCACTAGCAAGTGTGAATCTTGAAACGGGTACGAGTGAAGACGCCCACTTTGAACGCTCTGACGTGACGGCAGTCCATGCCTGTGGCGTGATTGCCGAAGCCATGGTATCGCTAATTTTAGCAACCGCGATGATGGATAAATTTGGACGTGACACGGTTGAAGATATGAAATCAGCCCATCAAGCGTATTTATCACGATTACAGCCTTCACCTGAAACACTGTAGCCACAAGACTTTTATAAAAATTCAATTTGTGTCCTGTAACATTCCGAAATAAACTAACATCGGATCCGCTTCAGGGTGCTTTATCTGAGTGTAAGCAAAACAAAAGAAACACAATCACACGATTTATTGTTCACTGTTTCTTAAAGGGGAATCTCACTATGATTAATCCAGTTTTAAAAGTTGCATCCTTCGTACCACGCGCCGCTGTAAAAATCGCTAAGAAATCTGACTCCGCGGTAATGCAACAATTCAATAAAGCCTTCAGCGGAAAATTAAATGGCATTCAAGCAGCCAAAGACGCAGGAGTTATTGGTTCAGAGTTAAAACTCCCAAAATCATCACTAGCATTAACCAAAGTTCGTCTTGTTGCTTTTAAAGACTTAGCAAAGGCTGCATTCAAAAAAATTGGTAATATCTTATCAGGTTTAATGAAGCGCGGTGAAAAAGCCGGTGCTGATGCCGTTAGCTAAGACCCGTAATCTCACGCTACTAACATAAATTCCTTTATCTCTATTTTGGAAATCAAGACAACAACGCTCTTCTTCTCAATATATCTATCTCAACCTTTATTAGTTATTTCTGTTCCCTTTGCTTTTCCACCACCCGGCAGATCTGAACATTCAGACAGACCGGGTTTTATTTTGCAAATTTTCAATAAAAAACAGGCTCTAACAACCGAAGTCATTAGAGCCTGTAAGCTAATTTAAAAAATCAACTTTATTGATTGGTGATTAGCAACACCCAGCGTTACCACCACAGCATAAGCCGGGGCAGCAACCTGCAGCCGCATTGGCTGCCATTGGAAGTGTTGCCATTAAAGTCACCACTAAAAGTGGCATCCATTTTGTTTTAAGGTTTTTCATTAAATTAATCATTATAAATTCTCCTGTAAATAAGTAATACAAAGTAAACAAGCTAAAAGAAGTCCTTTTAAGCTCGTTTTATTTTTTCAGGAGTGCAGTTTAATTCAGAAAAACAGACAGTCTCGCATGGCGATCCGATTCATCGGATACGTGCCTCAATTCATCGAATGCTATGGATTGAATCGATAACACTAACTGATTTAAAGCAAAATCAGTTTGAAAATGAGATGAAGCCGGTGGGTATTCGATCGTAAAGGCTTCAAAAATGGACGTGTCAAAACTGGCAACAAACGTAGGTAATGTCGCACTCGACATACAGCAAGGATGCGATGCTGTATCGTCGTTATCCATAACGTCCAACATCACCACAGCTACATCGGTTTCATCACAACACGCATGCGCATTAGCCATCACGGGGTAAACCAACGTGATCACCATTAATAAGGCAATGAGTAAAGATGAAATAGAACGTCTCATAATATTAGGATAGCACTCTTTCTGATTTTTTCAAGATGGTTATATTACAAAGACGACGCATTATTATGCTTGTTCCGGCTCGTAGCAACGGCGAACGACTTGTACAATCACAATACCACTGAGCATAGCGATTACAACCGAATCAATGGCTGATAACATCACGTGTTGCATCGGAAAACCCCACCATAGGGATGGGACCAATGATGTCACAACTGCGGTCATAATCCCGATTGTTGTACAAAATGAATACTGACACGCACAGTTTTTTGATCCTACCGTTTGAATCACCAACCACGTTAACATCCCGGCCCAAAAAATATCCATCATTAATTCCAAACCCAGTTGAACAGGGAAAGGAATACGTTTGTTGGCCGGACGGTGCGTAATAAACAACATGTCACGCTGCATGGCCGATTCCATATCATCTCTTTTGGGTGAAATAATCAACTGATCTGAAATAGTGTTATCAGCTTGAACCAGTTCCTGAACGTTCTTGACAATCACAGAATCATGATCTAAAAAATGAATTGAGTTATTGTGAAATGGTAATACCATCCACGAAATCATGCCCCAGACAAAAATAACCAAGCCACCTAAAACGGCACCTTTAATGATGGGTTTCAACATGCGTTGACTCCTTTATTTAAAATTAAATTAAAGTATTTTTTAAAGAACGCCGGCTAAGGTTTTACCGATATCGGCTGGGCTTTCAA
>CAYGPY010000379.1:0-2317 GCA_964351765.1 uncultured Vampirovibrionales bacterium | reverse complement strand
GGTCTATCTAATTATGCCAGCAACAGAAATCGTATGTAACGTATGTGGCGTGGGTTTCCCATTCACTGAAGAAGAACAAGAATTCTATGATACTAAAGGCTTTCAGCCTCCACGCAAGTGTAAGCCTTGTCGTGATGAAGCAAAACGCAACCGTGGCGGCGGCGGCGGTGGCGGTGGCGGTGGCTACGGTCGCGCTCCTCGTGAAATGCACGACGCTGTATGTGCTAGCTGTGGCGTGAACACACAAGTGCCTTTCGAGCCAAACGGTAGCAAACCAGTTTACTGTCGCGATTGCTTCCAGAGTCGTTCTTCCTACTAGGACGTAACGCTCTAAACAACTCTATTTAAGATCAAGGCGGAACCATGGATCTCTGTGGTGACGCCTTGTTCTTATTTATTCCCCCTCTACTCAAAATACAAAGATTTGTGTCGCTACAGGCAATCAAATCCGTGTTTTCACTTCATTAACATAACACCCGTATTGCAAATGAAGGTATTCCGCTCCAATAAGCATTTTTTGATACTAGAACGTATTAAAGCCTTATTTTTAAGTTTGTCGGTCATTGCCTTTTCTTGCTTTATTCACTAATCAGCTTTGTGTGTCGGCTTCACTTGATGCCTTCGCTGCAATGCTTAGCAATTAAAGGTAACTATTAACCATGTCAAATAACGAATTTAGTTTTATCGCGAGTAAAACAGCGAAAAAGAAACCTAAGAAAAAATTTGGTAACAACCCGAACTACAAATCAAACAATCAAGCCAATAATCCTTCCAAGAGAAAAGAAAACTCGCCAGACGGCGAGCAATCCAGAAATCGCTCTGAGAACCGTTCTGAAAATAAGCCGAGCGCCAATGGCAAAAACAAAACTAAAAAACACGGCAATACGGAATGGGCTAAAAAATCTCAGAACAAACCTCAAAGTAACGCTCCAGATAGCGCTAAAAGCAACAGACCAAAACGTCGTCCTGATAGTCGTCGCCCTAAGCCACAACACGTTCAGGAGCAACGCCCTCAACATCAAGAGCAAACTCAGTATGAGGCACCTATTGAGATTGTAGCTGAAGAAGTCAGCGAAGAATCCGGAGGCGCCAAGCCTGTTTTTAACGTGAGTGAGCCAATTCAAATGGCTTTGGATGAGATGGGTTTCAAACATCCGTCTCCTATTCAAGCACAAGCCATCCCTGTTCTGATGAAGGGTAAGGATCTGATTGGTCAGGCGCAAACGGGTACCGGTAAAACTGCCGCCTTTGCTATTCCGATTTTAGAGCAGGTTGAAGCCACCAAGCGTGAGCAAATCAATACGATACAAGCCTTGGTACTATGCCCAACGCGTGAACTGTGTTTGCAGTTAGCCGGCGAGTTCCGTAAGCTCGGTCAGTTTATGCCCGATGTGGCTGTGGTGAGTGTTTACGGTGGTAAGCCGATTGATAGACAGATTAAGATGCTTAAGAAAAAGCCTCAAATCGTGATTGGTACACCGGGCCGTACGTTGGATTTAATCCGTCGTGGCAACTTAAAGCTGCACGCGGTGAACACCGCTGTGTTGGATGAAGCTGATGAAATGCTGAATATGGGCTTCCGTCCAGATATCGAAGCGATTTTGCGTGCGACACCAAAGTCACGTCAAACCGTCTTTTTCTCGGCCACCATGCCACAAGCCATTGTGGACTTGGCCGGAAAATTTCAGCATGGCGCTCAATTGATCAAAGTAGCCAAGCATGACCAACCTTTGGTAAAAATCGAACAGTGCTACTTTGAAGTACCGAAATCGCGTAAGATGATGGCACTCGAGCAACTCTTAAGGCATCACAGCTTTGGGTTGGCCGTTGTGTTTTGCAAGAGGAAGTGGAAGGTAGATTCACTGGTTAAAAAGCTAAAAACCCAAGGCTACAAGGCTGATGGTTTGCATGGTGGTAAAACACAAAGCCAGCGTGACCGTATTATGCAGGGCTTCCGTAAAGGCAAATGCACCTTGTTGGTGGCTACTGATGTGGCAGCCCGTGGCTTGGATGTGGATGACGTGGAAGCCGTGATTAACTACGATATGCCTAACGATAATGAGTTCTATGTCCACCGTATTGGTCGTACAGGCCGCGCCGGAAAGTCAGGTCAAGCCTTCACCTTTGTGGATGAAGACGAACGTCGTCAGCTGAAAGCACTGTGCAAGTTTGCCAATGTTGAAATGCAACGTAAAGAACTGCCTGCTTAAACCCAGCTTTATAATTAGGCTATTAATTCATCAGAACGCTTTGGTTTTAGGACTAAGGCGTTCTGTTTTTTGTAATGGATTTGAAGGTGTTCGCCTTGTGTTTGGGA
>CAYGPY010000378.1:0-2344 GCA_964351765.1 uncultured Vampirovibrionales bacterium | reverse complement strand
CGCAAGCCAGGGATTTTATGGTTATTGCCTTGAGCCGGCTCTTGATCACGGTTCACAATAACCGGATCGCCTTTGCGCTGAGGCACGGCAACGTCCGCAATTTCTTCGTCAAACAAGCCGGCATCTTGAGCAGCACGAGCACGGTTATAACTTTCAATGGCAAAGGCATCTTGTTCTTCACGAGTAAAGTCATATTTGTCCACGCACTTTTCAGCCAGCTTGCCCATTGGGGCATCATCATACGCATCACGCAACCCATCGTACATCATTGAATCCACAATAGTCTGGTCCATCATCTTGGCGCCATCACGATGCTTGTTCAGCAAATAAGGTGCTTGACTCATCGATTCCATCCCACCAGCAATCACCACGTCGGCCTCACCCAAAAGAATTTCGTTCGCACCGAGCATCACTGATTTTAGCCCTGATCCACATACTTTGTTGATGGTTAAGGCTTCGGTTGATTCAGGCAAACCGGCTTTAATCGTCGCTTGACGTGCTGGGGCTTGACCCACGCCCGCCGATAAAACGTTACCCATAATCACTTGATCCACGGCACCTTTGGCAATGCCCGCTTTTTCAATCACCGATTTAATGGTTGTGGCGCCTAATTCAGGTGCGCTCACCGATTTTAATCCGCCTAAGAAGCTCCCCAAAGCAGTACGTGAAGCACTGACAATATACACCTCATCGGTTGGCTTTCCCGAAAATTGCACCGTATCGGATTGTGTTTTTAATTTAGGTGTTATCGATACATTGGTTGATTTTTTTGTAGCGGCTTTAGGCGCAGACAAATTAAGTGTTGGAAATGAAACCATGGTTTTCCCCTCATTTCTTTTTTATACAAATATTCTATGTCTATTAAATTTTATTTTTTGAATTTTTATTTATAAGTTAGTCGTATTTAAAAAAGCCACGTCCGCTTTTTCGCCCCATATACCCTGCATCCACGTATTGTTTTAGCAGTGGGCAAGGGCGGTATTTCGAATCTTTGTAGCCGTCATACAATACGTTCATAATTGAGAGGCATGTGTCTAAGCCAATAAAATCGGCGAGTGTCAGTGGGCCCATTGGGTGATTCATTCCCAACTTCATCACCGTATCAATATCTTCAGCACTGCCCACGCCTTCAAACAAAGCAAACACAGCCTCATTAATCATCGGCATTAAAATGCGGTTACTAATAAACCCTGGGAAATCACGACTCATCACCGGTGTTTTTGCGACCACTTTGGTGAGTTGTTCAATAGTATTAAAGGTGGCATCACTGGTTTGTGCGCCTCGAATAATTTCGACAAGCTTCATCAGTGGCACGGGATTCATAAAGTGCATGCCAATCACTTGCTCAGGTCGACTGGTAGCAGTGGCCAAACGCGTGATGGAAATACTACTGGTATTACTGGCTAAGATGCACGTTGGCTTAGTGATTTTATCCAGCTCTTGAAACACCTCGATTTTAATTTCTTCATTTTCAACAATGGCTTCAACCACCAAGTCCGCGTCTTTTAAATCCGCGATAGCCGTCACAAAACTCAGACGCTCTAAGGCAGCGGTTTTATCCTCGGTAGTAATTTTGCCTTTTTCTTCAAACTTCGACAAGCTTTTTTCGATGCCAGCACGTGATTTTTCAAGTGCTTTTTCTGAGACATCTTGCACAAATACCTTGTACTCGCCCAATTGCGCCATCACTTGAGCAATGCCCGATCCCATTTGACCCGCACCCACAACGGCCACCGTTTGAATACCTGACGGTTTACTCACCGTTGCGTTTTCGTTTTTATCTGTCACCGCATTTGCCATGATGTGTTTATTCCCTCAGTAAAAATGTAATTCTATTGTTTTACTCACATGCTTCCACAACAAGAGCGACCGCTTCACCGCCACCAATACACAGTGTTGCTAGTCCGCGTTGCTTTTTCATATCGCGCATCGCATACAGCAATGTGGTTAAGATACGCGCCCCACTGCCGCCAATAGGATGACCCAACGACACCGCGCCACCGCGCACGTTGATTTTATCGCGCGGAATCGAGAGCTCGGTTTCAGCCGCCATCGTTACAGCGGCAAACGCTTCGTTGATTTCAAATAGATCAATGTCATCGATGCCTAAATCCGTTTTTTTCAAGGCTTTTTCAATAGCGCCCACTGGAGCAGTAGTAAACCAAACAGGTTCTTGTGAGTGGGTGGCATAGCCTGAAATTTTAGCAATCGGTTTTAAACCGTGTTTATCCACAGCGGCTTTACTGGCTACTAACATCACGGCGGCACCATCATTAATACTCGATGCGTTACCTGCGGTAATGGCACCAGCTTTATCAAAAGCGGGGCGCAAACTGCCTAGCTT
>CAYGPY010000377.1:0-2358 GCA_964351765.1 uncultured Vampirovibrionales bacterium | reverse complement strand
GTGGATGGCCTACTGTGGAATTTTGGTAGTGGTAACTCGTTTGATACCAGTCAAAAACACAACTTTGTTGTGAATCCAGAAATCAATACGTTTAACGGTGAAAGTAAAATTCAGGTGATTATTGACGATCATAAATCGCCAGAGCGGGCTGCCGTCACCTCAGAAGTGGCCGTTCATGAAACACTAAACGCCAAACAAGCCTTGGCCGAACCCGCATTAAAACGTCATACCCCTGTTGATGGATCGGTCTCCGATGAGCCGGTGTCATCGAGTGCCAATAAATTTAAAGCCAGTGTGCGCTGGGTGGATCATCGTAGTCGCGATGCATTAGATACCTTTGTTGGGCAATTGATGATGCCTGCGCAAAAAGAAGCTAACGTGCTCTTGTATCACGAGGGCCGGCCTCCTGAAATCCCATTTTTAGAAGCCGACATGCTGGCCTCACGACATCAAGTGAAGGCTGTGGATGAGTTGATTTTGTGGGACTTCCCGCCGTCCAACGCTATTCTGCAAGATATCTTAAGTCGCTCCAACGCGGGTGTGGTTCACTTGGTGGGCGGAAAATACATTGGTGGTGAGGGCCAACGCCCTGTGCCGATTATGCAACCCGAAGACAAGTATTTGAAGGCTGTGTATCAGGTTTTATCAGGGATGGCACGTACCTCAACGGATGCCACATTGAATTCAAGCATCAATGCGTTGGCTGCAACACTCGCCACCACTACCGATACACTGACGTCTGCCTTGTTGGTATTGCAACATCTGGGCTTGGTGCACTTGCGTATTGAAGCCTCAAACTTTAGTTTGCTGGATAAGCCGTTGGTGATTCAGCCTGTGGCGAACATGGTGTTTGCACTGCCTGAAGAAGCAAAAAGCTGGTTAGAATACGAGCAATACCGCACGCATCTAAACGATGCCGGTGAGTACCGTCGTTGGCTTTTAAATACCGATCTTGATACAATCAAGGCGCGCACCGATGCGTTGGTGTCGGCAAAATAATAAAAAACAAAACAAGATTAAACAAAACTGTGATGTACGTATAGAGAGAGTATCCCCATGACTGCAAGTGTATTACCCAAAGAACAAATTTCTGTTGATGAAATCAAAGCCAATGTTGGTGCGATTCCTGACTTTCCAATACCCGGTATTTTATTCCGTGACATGATGCCCGTCATCGGCGATCCAAAACTATTAAACCAAGTCATTGATTACTTCTACCATCAAGTGAGTGACTTAAACGTGGATTATGTTGCTGGTATTGAGTCGCGTGGTTTTATTCTAGGAACGCCGTTGGCTTGTAAGTTGGGCGTGGGTTTTGTGCCGATTCGCAAAGCCGGAAAATTACCGGGCCCTGTTGAGAGCTTTGAGTACCAACTGGAGTACGGCTCCGATGTGGTTGAAATCCAAAAGGGTGCTATCCCAGAAGGTTCGAAAGTTGTTTTGATTGATGACTTACTTGCAACCGGTGGTACTGCGGGTGCGGCTTGCACGTTACTTGATCGCGTGAAAGCTGACACCGTATCGATTCAGTTTATGATTGAACTGGCTGGCTTAAACGGTCGTGAGAAATTGCCTAAGAACATCTCAACCCACGCAATGATCGAATACTAAATCTCGCTACGAAATTTTCGATACCGATCGATAAAACATTAAAAAATCCCGTTGTAGAGTTACAACGGGATTTTTTGTATTTGTTCGCTATAGCGGACTAAAAGAATGTTTGTGGTTTAAGCTTCCGCTTCGGCCACGTCTTCTTTTATTTCGTCTTCAGCTACTTCTTCAGTTGATTCTTCAACTTTAGCAGCGGCTTTTTTAGCGGGCTTTTTTGCTTTAGGCGCCTCTTCATCAGACGCTTCTTTTGCTTTAGGCGCGGCTTTTTTTGCTGCTGGTTTTTTCTTTGGCGGTGCTTTTTCTGCTTCCACTTCAGCTTCTTCAGGCGCCTCTACTTCAGCTTCAGGCTCTTTGGCAGCCGTTTTTTTAGGCGCTGGCTTTTCAGGCGCTTCAGTTTTGGCCGCTTCTTTTTTCTCACCGTCATCACTGCCCTCTGTTTTTTCGGCAGGTTTTTCAGGCGGTTTACCACCACCTGGATGCGGCTTTTTGCCTTTCGGTTCTTTCATGTTTTCAGGGATGTCATCGCGTTCTTCATTCCAGCGAGGCATATTGCGGTTTTTACGCACCAAACCAATGGCAACGTGAACACGCCACTCATCAATTTTAAGTTGCTTGGCCATAATCTTGTGCACACCAACCGGAGGCAACGGCAAGAAGCTCTCGTACAGCGTTTCAATTGCTGAGAGTTGATCGGGGCTGACGGCCAGCTTGCGTTTTGGATACTCCAGTTTAGGGAGTTTCATCTTG
>CAYGPY010000376.1:0-2385 GCA_964351765.1 uncultured Vampirovibrionales bacterium | reverse complement strand
GTTCCAGCACAAGTTAAAATTGGGTTTTCTGTTGCGATTACTATTATCTTATTTCCGTTTTATAGTAATGGGCTTGCTGTACCGACGGACGTAATTGCATTTAGTGTGATGGCGATTCAAGAAATTATTATTGGTTTGCTGGTAGGGTTTACCATTTCTCTTTTATTCACTTCGTTACAGATGGCCGGTGAATTTATTAGTTTTCAGATGGGCCTGTCTATTTCAAACGTGCTTGATCCGATTACGGGCACCCAAGTACCAACCCTTGGGCAAATTTATTACTACTTTGCATTGCTGTTGTTTTTGGCTTTAAACGCCCATCATGTATTGATTGCAGGTATTAACTTTAGCTTCGTGCAGGTGCCATTGGGGACTTTTTTTGAAGACGGTGGCATTATTGTAAAACGATTTATTGAGCTTGGTGGGGGTTTGTTTAGTACAGCTGTGGTTTTGGTCGCACCGGTTATGGGTATTTTATTAGTAACTGAAGTGGCACTTGGTTTTATGGCTAAAGTTATGCCACAGATGAATATCTTTATGGTTGCTATGCCATTAAAAGTGGCTATTGGATTAACGGTGATGAGTGTGAGTGTTCCTTATGTCTCCGAGATGTTAGCCGGTCGTTACGATGATATGTTTAGTTTGCTCAAGGTTATTTTAAAGACGTAGTTCTTAGGAGTGTTTTAGCACTATGGCGAGTGACTCTGCCAATAAAACAGAAAAACCCACCCCGCGGCGAATTGAACAAGCCCGCGAGCAAGGTCAGGTGGCAAAAAGCCAAGATTTAAACTCGGCCTTGGTTTTGGGTGGTGCAACGTTACTGATGATTTTCTTGGGCAACTTTATGTTTACCCAAATGTACAGCAACATGTTTCACACACTCTCTGAGCTTAATACGTTTGGTAAACAAGAAGTTACTGTTGTTACCGTTACTGAAACGATTCGAAGTATTGTGATGAGCTTGGGCTGGATGTTGGCACCGTTGTTTTTAGGTGTTTCCTTTATTGGCATTTTGATTAACTTGATACAAATTAAGCCAATGTTTTCGGTGAAAGCGTTGCAGCCAAAAGCTGATAAAATTAATCCAGTGAGTGGGTTTAAGCGTATTTTTGCGATGCGTGGAATTGTTGAACTCGCTAAGGCACTCCTTAAAATGGCATTGATTGGTGGTATTGGTACCATTATTATTACCAGCCATTTGGATAAATTTATGGCTTTAATGGGGACTACGGTTACAATTGCTTGGAGTGAAATTTTAGAGACGGTTGCTTTGATCGCACTTTGGTCAACAGGTGCATTTTTTGTGCTGGGTGTTGCGGATTGGCGTTATCAAGCTTATGAACTTGAAAAGCAATTGAAAATGACCAAGCAAGAAATTAAAGACGAGCGTAAAAGCCAAGAAGGTGATCCGATGATTAAGAGTCGGGTAAGGCAGATGGGTATTCAGATGTCTAAAAATCAACAACTGGCATCGGTACCAACGGCTGATGTGGTTGTGACGAACCCCACTCACTTTTCCGTAGCCATTAAATACGACCCTGATTTGGCCCCGGCTCCGATGGTAGTGGCTAAAGGTGTCGATCACTTTGCGTTTAAAATTCGAGAGCTGGCCAAAGAAAGTGGTGTGCCTTGTGTGGAGAACGTGCCGTTGGCACGAGGCCTTCATAAAATGGTAGAAGTCGATATGATGATACCACCGGAGCTTTTTGTAACGGTGGCTGAGGTGTTGGCTCTGGTCTATTCTAAAAATAAAGGTAGAAAATTACCCAAGCCAAGCCAAACTTGAACCCGTTTATCTTAAAACCCATTACAATAAGAAAGAGATATGAGTAGTACACAAGAAAAAATAAAAGCACTGCATTGGCGCGACTTATTGCGCCATAACGATCTGCTGCTTGCCATCGGTATGGTGATGGTTATTGGTATGCTGATTATTCCCATGCCATCCCAGCTTCTTGATGGACTCCTTACTATTAATATTGCACTGGCCGTTACGATTTTAATGGTAACGCTTTACACGCAAGAAGCGTTGCAGTACTCAACGTTTCCAACCATTCTTCTTATTTCAACCTTGTTCCGTCTGGGCTTAAACGTGAGTTCAACACGTTTGATTCTGCTGAATGGTACAGCAGGCGAAGTTATTCAATCGTTCGGTAACTTCGTTATTGGTGGGAACTATGTTGTTGGTTTACTGATCTTTATTATCTTGGTTATCATTAACTTTATTGTTATTACCAGTGGTGCGGGCCGCGTGTCTGAGGTAGCAGCCCGATTTACCTTGGATGCGATGCCAGGGAAACAGTTAAGTATTGATGCGCATTTAAATGCAGCCTTAATCAGTGAGCAAGATGCAAAGTTGCGTCGGACTCAAATTCAACAAGAGGC
>CAYGPY010000375.1:0-2409 GCA_964351765.1 uncultured Vampirovibrionales bacterium | reverse complement strand
AAGATGTGGTGTGTCACGACGTGCCATGTGCGCCATGTTTTTATGAAGCGTGCCCACTTGACGAACAAGTTTGCATGACACAACTCACCCCAGAGATGCTTCTCAAGTAGTTAAACGATTGAGTTTAATCTTTCGTATCCGTATCTGGTTCCGTTGAGTCAGTACTCTGCTCGACATCGGTTAAAGGAAGCTCTTCAGCCGTATCAGCTGGTGCCTTAGCATCGGCATCAATCTCGTTCTGACCAGAGTAAAACACTTCATCCGTATCCATATGATAGGGTTCAGCATCCTCTAACGATTTGGCCGCTTCAATAATAGGGTTGTCTGAGTTCTCAGGATATTTAGGACGTTGTGTCACTAGCTCAGGCATAGTGTCGGGTGTATTGTAGCGATTCAAGTCTTTTAAAAATGGGGTTTCAAGCCACACAAGTGTTCCAATCACCAACCAGAAATACATGTTGTGCGGAAAAGTAGCATTCATTGGCGCAGAGAAACTAAAGATGGCTTGAAACAATAGTACGTAAAAAATAATCAAATACAAAAAGCTGTACCGGTATTTTTTATCAAGCAATCGACTTAAGGACAACTTCAGTGACATAAAGAAGATCGTAACATACAACATAAAGCCAACCAAGCCACTCCGTACCAAAACGTTCGCAAATCCATTATCCGGTGCAGCAGGTAAATTTACGGGTGAAAACCCAAACAGAGCACCAAAGAAATTAGACAGCATCAATTTCAGAGTTGGAACCAAAGCAAAGGCACGGGCGTTACGAACAACAGATTCTTCAAAGTACAGCTCCCAAGCATCATAAATCGCTCGGTTCAAATCAAAGTAACGGTATAGAATGAAAAACGAGACTGCCAAAAAGAGGGTATAACCTACCATCAAATTCCGACATATTCGGAATCGTTCTCGACCCATTTCTTTTTTTGAAGTTAATAGAATAATGGCAAACACAGCTGTCAACGTTACAAAGAATGACAGTACAGACGAACGAGACAGTGTCATAAACAGGCACATCATCCCCAGCGGCATGGTCGGCCAAAACAGAATCCGTTCAACACGGTTCAACCTATTCTTAAAGAAGAAAATAATATAAACACCCAGCGTCGTTACCAAATAACTACCTAGGTTGTTAGGGTTTTGCAGCGTGGATGTTGCACGCGAAAAGACGTGACCCCCATAGAAACTTTTTTCATAGGGTGAACCCGCAATCATAAACTCAATAATACCCAATAAAGCCACAATGGGTAGCGTATATAAAAAGCCTTTAAATATCATACGAATTTGCTTCTCTTTTAAAATCAAACTCGTCATTAAAATAAACGGCAACAAAGCAAATTCAACATTGGTTCTCAAGTAATACGCCGCGTTAAAGAAGGAGTCACCCTCAAACAATACAAACAACGAACGGAAAATACTGTAGATAATAAAGGTCACCGTCACTTTTAAAATAGGATGGTTGAGATTCTTTGCAAACAGCGGTAAGCCTTCCATACGGTTCACATAGAGCTTTAACAAACCCACAGATCCCAAAATCATAAAGACAATATCTTTTTGTGCTCGCTCCAAATCAGTCGCCGGTGCCCCTTCAAGAAGGTCCCAGTCAGTCGGGTTACGCCCCGTTAAAGCTGAGCAATAGAAGTAATAATAGTTCAGTGCCGATAGCGCCACATACAATGTCACGGCCTCATGAAAAGGACGGCGCAATATAAAGCGAGCAATAATAAAGCCCATCATAGACAGTGTGATTGGAACAACAGAACCGAAATCTTGCACAGAAATATAAAAAGCCAGACCAATAGCCACAACAAAAAAGAAGATCTCTAAAATGATCATCAAATGTTGCTTAAAAAAGCTTTGTTTTTTAATGTCCGAGGCGTTTGCCAACAGAAAACGCACCTTATTGTTACTTACGAACGATTTTAAAATATATCGATTTGACTAAAACACTCTGCTCACAAGGTTACAAGTCATCACTTACGACTATAAACCTTTATCCATATTACCATAGCGATGGTGGTTTTGGCGTTTAGCCGATTGGTCTATCTCTGCAGGTTGGCTCCATCTTCAGGACAATGGACACAAGCATTACGATAGCCGACAATGAGATATAAACCATTGTGTTAAATAGGTTCGATATGAGCAAAGCAAACACAGTTAAACGCATTTTTATCATCCCTCATCAACCCGCAAAAGGCTTGCGGGTGCGAAGCGTTGAGCTAGCCAAGCAACTCGCTAAAGATTTTGGTGCCCATACTGAGGTCTTTATTCTACATTGGTTGGCGAGTCAACCAACACGCTTACCTAGCGTGTTTAAAGCATTTGAAAAAGGCGTTGAAGCCCTCAACAGTATTAATACCAAAACCACCTATAAAAAAGAGAGCATTACCGATCCCATAACG
>CAYGPY010000374.1:0-2415 GCA_964351765.1 uncultured Vampirovibrionales bacterium | reverse complement strand
ATTTTGAACAAATTAAATCACTCATTTTAGAGCAAGAGGCCGGTAAGCAAGTTGCTTCGACTGAAGAGCTGGGTCAAGCACTGACAGAAATTTTAACGCAGCCTGAGATTTACCACACGCTTGTTGAAAACGGGGTTCAGTTGCTCGAAAACAATCGAGGTGCTCGTGACACGCTGTATCAGGGCATTTTAAGCGCACTTAATGACACCACTGAAGAGGATTAAATAACTAGAATCTTACGCCGTGGTTTTAATAGTCTCAAGTGCTTCTTGAAAACGGGGTAATAAAAGCGCTTGGGCTTCACTTAAAGGCTTCTCAATCGTACACCCAGCGGCCATTTTATGTCCGCCTCCACCAAATTGTTGCATTACATCAGCAACACTAATCCGGTGATCATCACTACGGCAACTGACTTTAGTAAAGCCATCCTTGGTTTCTTTCAACACAAAGGCCACTTTAATCGTATCCACACGACGAATACTCTCCACAAGCCCATCCACATGCTCGTCAAGCGAATTAAATTCCTTCAGCATCGCATTGCTCACATGTGTCCAGCCAATCGTGGCGTCATCATTGTATTGTGTATTTAAAAAAGCTTGGGCCTGCATACGCATTTTACTGACAGGCTGCTCCTCAAACATAATTTTAAAGACCCGTTCTGGATCAGCGCCCGCCTCAACCAATCGAGAGGACACAGCCAAAACGCGTGGCGAGGTGTTGGAGTACTTAAAACCACCCGTATCGGTAACAATAGCGGTATACATACATGTGGCCATATCTTGGGTCACAGGAATGGACATTGATTCTAAAAACAGCATCAATACTTCACCACTAGCCGCAGCATCGGTAATTACAATGTTGAGTTTACCAAACAGATCGTTACTAATATGATGATCCATATTGAGAGAGTGACGTGCATTCTCAAAGGTCTCGCCAGCTGGCCCTAGTCGATCCACAGAGCCACAATCCACCGAGATGGCAAGATCATACTCATCAATCGAAGGCGGGTTCACTTCGTAGTTCTGAACGGTTTCAATACCTGGTAAAAAACTATACACCTCAGGCATTTTGCCTGAAATAACGCAATCGACTTGTTTCACCGATGGTACAGATTGCAGTAAGGCCAAACGAAAGGCCAACATCGTGCCCAATGTGTCACCATCAGGGCCCACGTGAGCCGTGATAAAAACGGTTTTAATATCGCCCGAATTGAGCAGTTGAGCAACCGGTGTAAAGGTTGATTCCAATGATGAGGACATACGTGTTCCGTTCCATTCTAAATCAATAAAAAGCAGGCGATAAAAGCATCAGGTACTATCCTATCACGTTCGGGCAAAGAAATAAATGGACAAAGTGATTGAATCGCTTGGGATAGCGCCTTCGTTTTTGATAGGATGACACGGTAAGGCTCAAACTCAACGCAACAATAATAAAGGTGTTTTCAATGACAACGTCCTCTGCCGCACATAAACTCGACGCTCTATCACGCCTAGATGGATGGCCTCGCCTGTTGGCTGTGATTGCCTGTTTAAGAAATCCTGAGGGCGGATGCCCGTGGGATTTAAAACAAACTCATCAAACGCTGCGCCCCTATATGCTTGAGGAAGCCTATGAGGCCGTCGAAGCAATGGGTGCAACGGACAACGACGCTAGTAAAGCTATCTGTGAAGAGCTAGGAGATGTACTACTGCAAGTGGTATTGAACGCTCAGATTGCTAAAGACAACGGTGATTTTGATATTAATGATGTTGCGATTGGTATTGCCGATAAGTTGATACGACGACACCCTCACGTGTTTAGTGACGTCAGTGTCGATTCAGCTGACGAGGTGACAAAAAACTGGCAAGCCATCAAACAAGATGAAAAAGCCAACACTGGTGATAAAACTTCTTTTGAAAGTACCCTTGATGGCGTTTCAACAGGCCAGCCCGCACTTCAGCAAGCTCTTGATACCAGTAAAAAAGCCGTTGCTGTTGGTTTTGAATGGCCTAATTTTGAATCTCTTTGGGCGTGCGTAACCAGTGAACTGGATGAATTTTTAGCTGAACACAATAATCATGCGCCGATTGAAAAGCTTGAGGATGAACTGGGTGATATTCTGTTTGCCAGTGTGAATCTGGCCCGGCATCATAAAATAAACCCTGAAATCGCATTAGTACGAGCAACACAAAAATTTAAAACACGTTTTAAAATGATGGAGCAACTCGCCCAGCAACGACAACCTAAGCAGCCTCTTAAAGACACGCTTGAAGCCCTTACTTTTGAAGAGTGGGATGCTCTATGGGAAGAGGCCAAGATGCTTACCAATAAGTAATCTAAGCCCTATCACACGATGTAGGTCCCTTCTCACATACTCTTATAAACGTAACAACAGTGTTAAAACCGGTTGATTCCGATCCTTATTCATATTTAAAT
>CAYGPY010000373.1:0-2430 GCA_964351765.1 uncultured Vampirovibrionales bacterium | reverse complement strand
GGCCACCATCGTGACGGGCATCCCACTTGTCTTCGCGTTTATCCCATTTGTCTTCACGACGGTCGCGACGATCTTCAGCGCGGTCACGGTGATCTTCACGGCGGTCCTTCATTCTAGCGTGCGCTTTTGGATTGTTTTCTTTCCATTGCTGACGCTCTTCAGGTGTGGCATTTTTCCACTTTTGTCTGTGCTCGGCTTTTTTAGGATTGTTTTCAGTCCATTTTTCTTTGCGCTCGGCACGTTTTTCTTTTTTATTTTCGATATGCTCTTGGCGATTTTCACGCTTGGATTGCATATGTTCAGCTGCTTTAGGGTGATTTTCTTTCCATTGCTGGCGTCGTTCCTGACGTTTTTCGTGACGAGGCGCCATGTTGGAATCTGAGGTATCATCTTCAGCAAACGCGGGTGCACTTAATGCCGCAATGGCAACGAAGGCAGACAAGCTTAATACGGTACCTAAGCGAAGTAATGAGATGGGGGATAGATGCTTTTTCAAGGGGACAACCCTCCTTTAAAATAAATAACACAATTCACGACTAACGTGACAACAGTTATAACAACATATTAGACGATAACGATTATGCAGAGGTTATGTTAAAACGCGAGATAATCGCAGATAATGTGTCAGTCTTAAATCAAAAACGATTCAGCATTTTAACCCTGCATAATAATAATACGCTAGGTTACACAAAAAAGTTTCATCCTTGAGTGCGATGTTTTCTAAAAGAAGTTTAAACCTAATGATAGCTTAGAGTTCTATATTTTAAACGTCATTTAAGCTGTGGCTTGGGGGATGACGGCTTCAACTTGTTTGCGATAAAAGTTATTGCCCAATTCCAGCCAAATGTGACGCGCTTTTTCATGGAACTGAATGGAACGGGTTAAATATTTTTGGCTTTTTTCGGCGAGTGCGTCTTTGGCCATGTGATGGTAGAACGATCCAATGGTACTTGCCATCCAGGCAATATAAGGTGGGCAACGTGTCTCTACAACGCTAGGCCAAGCGGACTCAAGAATTTGACCAGCTTCTTTTTCGCGACCACTCGCCATGTTGATTTTCGCGACCAAAATGGTGAGTAGAATTTGTTCGCCCACATTATTGATGGTATCTTTTTTGGCAATGGCCAAGGCGTTGGTGGCAATGTCATAAGCACTGTCGGTATTGCCACTCTCTAGTTCAAGCTCAGCTAAGAAGCGCCACCCTAATAATGCGCAGGTGGCAAATTTATAGTTGGAGCTTTCCTCAATACTATGGTTCAGAATTTTGAGTGCTTTTAAATGGTCGCCTTGCTTGCCTGCCAAATAACCGGCATACAAGTGTGCCATCAGGTTGGCATGGTGATCGGCAGATTCATCGGCCTTGCCCAGCACGTGAAGTACAAGCTGATCGGCGTTTTCCCAATCCCCATTTTGACAATGATAATTCATGGCGAGCAAACCCCATTGGGTCATAAACCAATCGTTGTTTTCTAGGGATTCAATACGACCGAGTAAGCCATCGGCTTGGGTATCACAAAGGGCATAGTCGCCTTTTTTTAGATAGCTTTGACACAAGGCCAAGTGGTAGGCCAAGTTCAATCCTTCCAAGTGATGCATTCGGGATTGCTGCTCACCGGATTGAATGAGTTCGAGCGCATCAGGGTGGCATTGGTCCACCAGAATTTGTGCTTTGATGAGTTGGATGTTGAGTTCCATTGGTAGCCGTTCGTCATCAGAAAGCCCGATCACTTTACTTAGCAGTGGCGCCAGTTCGGCGTCAATCATAGTTAAGCTTTCTTGTAGGCGTCCAAGTGTATAGAGATGTTCTGCTTTTGAGGTCATCAATGGCAAGCGAGTTTCAGGTAGTTCGTTGCTTAATAAGGCCAGCGCATCATCAATATAGACCATCGCTTGTTCATAGTCGCCATTCATTTCAGAACTGGCCATTTTAAGTTGATAACAACTTAAAAGCTGTTCAAGGTTGCCGGTTGTTTTATGACGATCAATCAACCAATCTTGCAGGTAATCAGAGAGATCGGGTTGGTATTCAATGTTGAGTGTGGCAAGCGTAAGAAGCATATGATCGGTGGTGTGTTCTTGCTCACTACTAAAGTGTCCGTATTCCAATGCTTCAAGCGCGTTGATAAAAGCAATGTTGGCACCCGTATAGGCACCAAGGTGATAAAGCGTTACGCCTGATAAGTTCCACGCGGAGAAGGCACGGTGGTTCAGATCCCCGAGTACACCGTGGATGGCCATCAAAGATGGGTTAACGGTGATGTTGTTGGACCAATCGTTTTCAAGAGTTTGACTTACCAACTGGTGTAAGCGCATCACAGATTCAGAAGGAATGGATTGATACACTACTTTGATGATGTTTTGATGCCGAAATCGGGCACTGCTGGCCGCGTCTGGAATAATTAATCCATGCTGAAATAGCACGCTTAGAGC
>CAYGPY010000372.1:0-2460 GCA_964351765.1 uncultured Vampirovibrionales bacterium | reverse complement strand
CAATGCAAAAGGTAATAACGATAACGCTGGTCTTGCAACGGCTTGGGCTGAAACCAAAGAAGATTAGATCATTATAAACGGGTAAGTAATTGAGTTTACTTACCCGTTTTGATTTCCAACAACAACGTATTCTCTTTTATCGCCTTATGAAATTACAAGCTTCAACAATGCAAACACGTTTGTTGCCCTCGGCTACCCAACCGGTATCGACGGCTCTTGCAAGCACGTCCGCAAATGTGCCTAAGTTTCAGGCAGGGTTAAAGTTATCTCCGATGGGTAGTTTATTTTCCTTTTTTGAAAGCAGTTACCAACCCGGCTTTATTGCACTTTCCAAAGTCATTGCCAACACCATGCCTCGCGTGGCGATTACCCGTAGTGCGAGTGAGCGCAAAGAAGTGCTATTTAACGAAGTCACTCAAGGTGCCACGTTGTTTGTGTTACTCGCCGCACTCAGCCCGATTGGTAACCACATTCAAAGTTGGTTCTCAGGTAAAGACATCTCCAAAGCGATGATCAAAGCCGAGAACACTACTGCTATTAAAGAAGCGCTTCAAAGTGGTGGAGAGATGTTAGCGAATCGATTGAAGGTGGCCAAGCTTGGTAAATCGATTGGGGCATCACTGTTTATTGCTTCCACCTTGATTGCCACAACGTATCTACGAAACTACCGAACCATTAAACGCACAGGCTTTAGTGATTATAAAAAAATAGTAGGCTTGGAAGGCGATATTCAACCCACGCCTGAAGACAAAGTAAAAGCAGACAAAGCGGCCAAGAAAAACTTAAATATCATTAAAGGCTTGATGGCCGGTGGCACAGCACTCTGGATAGGCACAATGGGCGCTTTCGGCTTAATGGCCAAGCGTGGCAACCCAAAACTATTTTCGGAGTCCGGTGTCTTTAAACCTGATCGCTTAGCCAACTGGATGAAGCACTGGAGCTTTGTGGGGAAAAACTCCAATCAAATTAACGGCTTGTTTAATTCTAAGAAACAAACCTTGTGGGTTTGGGGTATCCCTAGTTTTGCCGGATGGTTTTTAGGGTGTCGTGATAAATATGAGCTGGTAGAACAAACCAGCAAGTTTGCGACGTTCTGGGCAGGCTACATCGGTACACCCATGTTTATAAACAAAGTTTTCAAAGGCAAAGAAGGCTCCTTATTAGAGAACCTTAAAAATAGTGCTGAAAACACAACCCTAGAAAAATTACCTGCAACCTACAATGCGGTTAAAGAAAAAGTGGCTTCTGGACAAATGACCGAAGCCGTGGGTAAGCAAATTGAACGTGCTAAAAACAACAAATGGTATTCTCTAACAGGGCTTAACTTTTTAATTGCCGGCGTACTGCCCTTGGTGTTTAACATCGGCTTTAGTAAGTGGCGCCACCAAAGAGAAATGGCGAATAAAGCGATAACAACGCCAACGTTGCCCAATCCGCAAGTAAATACACCAGGCATGTTTCAATCACTTCAGCGTAAAAGTTTTAATCAGTTTGTGCACACCTCATGAATCGTCTATTAACAGCTTACACGTTTGATAAAATTCAAACTGCCTTAAGAGACTTGCCAAACTGGGTTATTTTGGATGAGTTAGAAACCTACATCATAAAACGCCATATCGAAACTGAAACCTATGCCCAAGGCTTGGCGTTGGTTCAGCAGATTGGCGAGCTAGCCGAAAAGCAAAATCATCACCCTGACTTAACCTTACTCTATGATGAAGTGATGATCGAGATTCACACCCACACTTGTAAAGGCATTACCCACAAAGATATTGAGTTTGCACACGCCATTGAAAAGATTCTGCAGTAAACTAAGATGACGTATCAATAAAAAATTTAAAAGCCCACTTAAGTATTAATACTAAGTGGGCTTTTTTGATATGCACTAGAACTTCGCTTAACGTAACCTAATTGGCCTTAATCGCATCACGAATTTCCGTCAGCAAGACTTCTTCTTTACTTGGTTCTGGTGGGGCGGCTGGGGCTTCTTCTTCTTTTTTACGTGCATTGTTCATGGCTTTGATCACGATAAAAATACTGAAGGCCACAATCGTAAAATCAATCACGGTCTGAAAGAAATGACCATAGTTTAGCGTTACCGCTTCAACAACGGTACCGTCAACTTGTGTCATGGCTTCTTTTAACACCACGTTCATCTCAGACAAATCCTGTCCTGATGAAAAAACACCCACCACAGGTGTCACGATATCAGCAACAAACGCAGCCACAATTTTGCCGAAGCCACCGCCAATAACAATACCAACAGCCATATCAACCACATTGCCCTTCATGGCAAAGTCTTTAAATTCCTGAATCATACTCACAATGCTTTCTCCATTCTTTCTATTTGTTACAGTCATTTAAAATTACTCTTAAGCAACTATCTTTAAGAGCTCAAGTCTTACAATTAGCTGTATTTACTCAATTTAATAATATTGCTCAAGGCCAGTACATATATAC
>CAYGPY010000371.1:0-2472 GCA_964351765.1 uncultured Vampirovibrionales bacterium | reverse complement strand
ATGCTCGGCTTTGTTCGTCTCAATCTCTTCAAGTGTCAATCCGTGCTCTTGGGCATAATCTTCTTTAATGGCAAGGGCAAGCGGTACTTTTTTAAAATCTTCGAGGTGCTCTAGTAATAAGGCTGCCACCTGATCTTTGCCCGCATATTGCTTGCCAGACAAGCCAATGAGGGTGATCGTGTTCCAATGAATGGGTTTGGGTGATTGTGGCATATGAAACTCATTTTACAGACAGTATGAAGGGACCTGTTCCTTATCAGTTTAAAACTTCCCTTGAACCAGTACAATAGGTACTTATTAATAGGATCATTATAAAAAGGCATTCAAACTGATGACAAGTGCATTATTAACTGATGAACAACGTAGTATCCAAGAGATGGCGCGTGAATTTGCCCAGCGTGAAATCGCCCCTGTTAGCAAGATGCTGGAAACTGGTGATCTGGATACCATTAAAGGCCTGTGGAAGAAGCTAGGCGAATCTGGCCTAACAGGGCTGGCGTACCCAGAAAAATTTGGTGGTTCTGACGTTGATGCGCTTTCTTATACCTTGGTGCTAGAAGAACTAGCCAAAGTCTCTGCGGGCCTAGCCACATCTTTTTCGGTGCATACCACCTTAGCGGGTGTGCCCATTATGAAGCATGGTACCGATGCTCAGCGTGAAAAATACTTGCCTGATTTAATTAGTGCCGATAAAGTAGGTGCGTTTTGCTTAACTGAGCCCAATGCAGGCAGTGATGCAGGTAACAACCAATGTCGAGCTGATAAAGACGGCGAGCACTACATGATTAATGGTGCAAAACTCTTTATTACCAACGCCTTATCCGCTTCGGTGTTTATTGTTACCGCGCGTACCGATCAAAATACACCGGGCCCTAAGGGAATGAGCGCCTTTATTGTGGATCGTGATACCGCAGGGATGACCATTACCCCTGGTGATTTGAAGATGGGCTTGTATGGCTCTGACTGGGGCGAAGTGCATTTTGATAATTGCAAAGTCCACGAAAGCCAACGCCTGTCGGATGAAGGTATGGGTTTTAAGCTTTTTATGAGTAGCCTTGATACCGGACGTATTAGTATTGCGGCTATTTCACTTGGTTTAGCTGAAGTGGCCTTCGAGGCTGCACGTAAGTACGCCAAAGAACGTGAGCAGTTTGGAAAATCGATTTCCGAGTTTCAAGCCATTCAGTTTAAGTTGGCCGATATGGCAACCGAAATTGAAGGGGCACGTCAGTTGGTGCATTCAGCGGCGCGCTTGCGTCAAGCTGGTCAGCCTTTTGGTAAAGAAGCGAGTATGGCCAAATTATTTGCGAGTGAAATGGTGAATCGTGTGTGTGCTGAAGCCGTGCAAATCCATGGGGGCTACGGTTACACTAAAGACTTTCCTGTGGAACGTTATTTTCGTGATGCCCGTGTAATGTCTCTGTTTGAAGGCACGAGTGAAATTCAACGTATTGTGATTTCACGAAAAGTACTGGCTGAAGTATAAAACCCAAAGTATAAAACCAGAAATAAAAAACTTAAGTAATTAGGAACTAAATTAATGAGCGATAAGCCCTCCAGTAACGCAACCCAAGCGAACCCTGAAACTATTTCAGCTGAATTGAAACAACATCAAGCCGATGCGGAATCAAAACTATCGGGTGCTAACGATCGTCAAGCAGTTGAAGCCGTTCGCCTAGAGTACCTTGGTCGTAAGGGTTTATTAACAGGCGTGTTAAAAAGTCTAAAAGACGTTCCTGCTGAAAGCCGACAGGCTATTGGTGGGCTCGCTAACGAGATTCAAGAGCGTTTATCCAAAGCAATCGAAACCAAAGTGAATGCTCTAGAAGCCGAAGCGATTCAAGAACGCTTAGCCACTGAAACCATTGATGTGAGTATGCCGGGTGTGTTCACGCCAACGGGTTTTTCGCATCCGCTGACGAAGACTACGCAAGACATCGCCCGTATTTTTCAGGGAATGGGCTATCACGTGATCGATGATAACGTGTGTCCTGAAATTGAAACGGAATACTATAATTTTGAGGCGCTGAATTTCCCGCCGGATCATCCCGCTCGTGATATGCAAGATACCTATTACACGGATGTGGCGAGTGATGTGTTGTTGCGTAGCCAAACGAGTAATGCTCAGATTAGGTATATGGAAAAGAACAAACCACCAGTTAAAGTTGTGGCTCCAGGTCGGGTGTATCGTAATGAAGACACCAGTAGCCGTAAGCATGTACTGTTTCACCAACTTGAAGGCTTGTGGGTGGCCGAGGGCATTACGTTCTCAGATCTTAAAGGGACACTGCATCGATTTACGGCCGAGTTTTTTGAAGCCGAACGCCCAACACGGTTTAGAACCAGCTTCTTTCCGTTTACTGAGCCGAGTGCTGAAGTGGATGTTCAGTGTATTTTTTGCGAAGGCGACGGATGCCAAGTGTGCAGTCAGTTAGGTTGGCTCGAAATTTTGGGCGCCGGTATGGTGGATCC